>CANKSK010000001.1 GCA_947485425.1 Bacteroidota bacterium
CACTGGTCTAAAGACATGGAGGAAGCCTGGACAAGCATTTGCGCGAACGAAAAGGTTTGCGTAAGTGTAGATCTCTTTTTTATGGGTATCGTTTTCTTTAGAAAACAACAGGTTAAGGAACATTTTATCCTGAAATTTTAATTTCCACTTCAAACCAAAAGACCTTCGCCGATTATTTCTATTTGATATATTACCATAAAAATAAATGTACCTTTGCCATATAGACTTTTAAATTTTACTCCATGGAGATAATTGCCTTAAAGGATATAGCCAAAACCTATACATTAGGAAGTGAATTCATTTATGCCCTTAGAGGCATTACATTGAATATTGAAAAAAATGAATTTGTTGCTTTGATGGGTCCCTCCGGCTCCGGAAAATCAACACTCATGAATATCATTGGCTGTTTAGATACCCCCAGCAAAGGAAGCTATATACTCAATGGCACTTCTGTAGGCAATATGCACGACAATGACCTGGCGGCAATCAGAAACAAAGAAATTGGTTTTGTTTTTCAAACCTTTAACTTATTGCCCCGATCAACGGCTCTAGAAAATGTATCTCTTCCGCTTGTATATGCAGGCATTGGAAAAAAAGAAAGAGAAGAAAAAGCAGCAGCTATGCTTTCAGAAGTAGGACTTGGCGATAGAATCAAACATAGACCCAATGAGCTTTCAGGAGGACAAAGACAACGTGTTGCCATTGCAAGAGCATTAATCAATAACCCATCCATTATTCTTGCCGATGAACCTACAGGCAATTTGGATACCAAAACATCGATGGAAATCATTTCCCTTTTTCACGCGCTGCATAGCAAAGGCAACACCATCATTATTGTTACGCATGAGGAAGATATCGCAAAAGAAGCAAAAAGAATTATCAGACTCAGGGACGGACAAATTGAAAGCTACGGAAAATAAACCACCTATTTTCCTTCTGTCGATTCAAAAAGTTTATCTTTCTCAACCTTCTCCACTTGATTTCCATCCACCAATATTTTTGAAACGGCACTATAAGGAGCATCTATAATTTCCTCTCCTTCCTTTAAGCCACTGATAATTTCAATATAGTTATTATCTTGTATGCCAGTCTTTACTTTTCTTTGTTTTGCTTTTCCTTTTTCATACACAAATACACATTCGGAAACGACAGGTTTTGCTGCAGTATTTTTCACATCGCTTCCGGTTTTTTGAGGAGAATCTGCTGCGTTTCCGATTTTTTCATCACGCGTAGTCACCGCCTGAATGGGTACACTCAACTTTGAAAAAGATTTGCGCGTACGGATATCTACTGTTGCACTCATTCCGGGCCTGAATGGAGAGATCTTCCCCTTTATCAATTCAACGTATGACTCTCGTAACAAACGGATTTTAACAGAGAAATTTGTTACCTGATCGGTACCTACCCCTACCGTATTTGCAGAACTTGAAACCTCAGTAACTACCCCTTTAAATTTTTTATCATTAAATGCATCTATATCGATGATCGCAGTATCTCCTTTAGAAACACGCACAATATCATTTTCGCTTACATCTGCATTGATTTCCATATCATTTAAATTGGCAATGATCATCATTTCAGTACCTGCCATTTGCGTAGTTCCAACAACGCGTTCGCCTTTCTCTATGGCTAGCTTAGAAACGATTCCATCGACAGGAGAAATGAGAACTGTTTTTGAAAGATTGTCTTTTGATTCTTTCAAAGAAGCCTCTGCACTTTTTACATTATACTCTGCCGCATTTACATTTTGCATCAAGGCTTCTACATCTGCTTTAGCGGTCTGAAAAGCTGAATAAGCGGCTTCATATTCTGAGTCTGAAATAGCGCCTACATCATGTAATTTTTTATTCCGATTATACGACAATTCTGCTTTGGTAAATTCAAAATTGGCTTGAGAAAGTCTAGCCTTTGCATTTGCAAGATTAGCCATAGAAGTATTTAAGGATGCAGCAATCCGATCATAGGCCGCTTGATAAATATCCGGCTTTATTTTGGCAAGTAAATCACCTTTCTTTACCGAATCACCCTCCGCAACTCGCAATTCAATGATTTCACCTGAAACATCAGGACTAATCTTTACCTGCATTTCGGGCTGCACTTTGCCGTCAGCAGATACGGTCTCCACAATATCCCTGCGAATTGCTTTTTCTACGGCCACCTGAATACCTTTTTCGGATTTAAACCAACCCGATTTAACACCTATGATGCCCAATATGACAAAGATAATTCCCAAAAAAATAAAAATTCGTACCAACCTGCTTTTTTTCATGTAGCTTAATTTTTATAGCTTTTTTACAACTAAAATGACAAGGGCTTGCCTTGATAGAAATCCAGAATTTTGATCTTGAAAAGATAATCATATTTGGCTTGTATAAAATCTGATTTCGCTCTGGAAAGATTCGTTTTAACAAGCATAAAATCACTAGAATTTACAGCACCTACATTAAACTTTTGTTCAGTATAGGTATATGCCTCTTGCAAGGCATTCACTTTTTTAACATTTGCCTCATATTTTTTTATGCCCGCAATGGCGTCTGCATAGGCCTGAATAACACTTTTTCGCAACTCATTTTTTACCAATTGCTCATTTAAGGAGGCATTTTGCATGGCAATCTTTGCCTTGTGAATATTCGTTTTTACGGACCAACCATTGAAGATAGGTATATTACATATCATCCCTATAGACTTATTGATATTATCCTCCATTTGATTGTTAAAAGGTGTTTTTTCAAAAATAGGAATCCCTCCTTCTGCAAAAACAGGCATTTGATCAGCAGTATACCCTATTAACTGTGTACTCTGTTTATATCCTACCAATCGCTGGCGCTGATCTGAATATCCCGTACCATATGATCCACTTAATAACAACCTTGGACTCCGCATACCTTGCGTGATTTTCACCATTCTGGAAGCACTCAAAGTACGATAGTTTGCCGTTTGAATGCCCGGCTGATTTTTTAATGCCATTTGATATATATCCTCAGCTGCCAATCCGACCATGGATTCAACAGGAATCAATACCGAAGGCTTCTCAATTACCATGATATCCGAAGCAGGCAAATCAAGCATTTGAGCCAAACTTAAAGTGGATAACGACAATTGATTTTGTGCATTCACCAACAGCAATTCATCTGATGCAAGCTGTGCATCCATATCCAACAAATCTCCTTTTGCTATGGCTCCATTTTCATATAACTTTACCGTTCTAACCCTTTGAACCTTGGTATTCTCAACTTGCAGGGCCGACATCTCTGCAAGCTCGGTATTGAAAAGAATCTGCAAATAGGCTGCTGTAATATTCAATGAAATATCATTACGGATTTTTTCAGTCTCTGACTGATCTGCTAAATAGTCAAGCTGACTTTGCTTTAAGGTATTCACCAGCTGAAAACCATTGAATAAAGTAACACTGCTGTTTACTGAAAAATTAAAATTCAAAGTCCTTTCACTCACAAACTGATTGGTAAACTGATCAATGGTTCTTCCAAAATTAAAAAAATTATTAACCCCTGAATTCATGGAAGGCACAAAAGCAGCCCTATTTTGACTCACTTTTTCTTTCGTCAGCTCCAAATTTAACTCACTCTGTTTGATCTGTATATTGTTCTTCATCGCATAATCGATGCACTTTTGCAAAGACCATGTAGATTGAGCATAAAGACCTTTTGTGCCAAACATCACAAAAAATGCACAGATACATACTGAAATAAATAAACCTTTTATATTCATGAAAAACATATTCATTTGAAGGTGTAAATTTAATGCATTTAAGGATTCATTCGCCAAAAACTTCTCAGAATATCCACAAAATACATTCCAATTTTTGAAAATATGCTTAATTTTATCGCCATGGGAATAAAAGCAGCTCTCAGCAAGCCTTTGGCAGCAATCATCGCAGCAAAAAATGCCGCATGGAAAAACCACGCCATCCAAACACAAAATCGTATTTTCAAGGAGCTTGTTGCCGAAGGTCAAAAAACCCTATTCGGCAAAGACCATCAATTTAAGGATATCCATACCCCCAAGGATTTTAAACAAGCCGTGGCCTTTCAAGATTACGAAGGACTGAAGCCCTATATAGATAAAATTCAAAAAGGAGAAAAAGACATCCTGTGGACCGGAAAACCCTTGTATCTTTCGAAAACTTCAGGAACCACTTCGGGTGTAAAATATATCCCCATAACCAAGGCATCTATCCCTTTCCATATCAGTGCAGCAAGAGATGCGCTTCTCATGTATATTCATGAAACAGGAAAATCATCCTTTGTGG
The DNA here is from genome assembly GCA_947485425.1 of Bacteroidota bacterium. GTDB lineage: Bacteria > Bacteroidota > Bacteroidia > AKYH767-A > CANKSK01 > CANKSK01. Next base: position 4,271 of record CANKSK010000001.1, read on the forward strand.
ATGGAAATATGATCTTTCTTTCTGGCAGCCCCAAATTAAATACAGATGGTCCTGTTCCAACAGGAAGACTATCAGGTATTGTAAACCATTATGTACCATCCTATCTGAGAACCAATCAGCTGCCTTCCTACAATACCAATTGTATCGAAGACTGGGAAGAAAAACTCGATGCGATTGTCAATGAAACCAGCGCAAAAGACATGAGGCTCATCAGTGGCATTCCACCTTGGGTACAAATGTATTTCGACAAACTAAGTGCAAAAACAGGCAAACCAATCAAAGATATTTTTCCCCATTTTTCACTGTTTGTTTATGGTGGTGTCAATTATGAACCCTATAGACAACGCATTGAAAATTCAATAGGAAAAAAAATCGACAGCATTGAATTATACCCAGCATCTGAAGGGTTTATAGCGTATCAAGATACACGAGAAGAAGAAGGATTGCTCCTGCTAACAAATGCAGGAATGTATTATGAGTTTATTCCTGTCAATGAATATTACCAAGAAAACCCCAGCAGGCTGCAACTGAGCGAAGTAAAAATAGGCATCAATTATGCGCTCATTCTCTCTACCAACGCAGGTCTTTGGGGTTATAGCATTGGAGATACCATACGCTTTGTATCACTACAACCTTATCGAATTGTCGTTACCGGACGCATTAAACAATTTTTATCTGCATTTGGTGAACATGTCATTGTTGAAGAAGTAGAAAAAGCGCTTAGAAGTGCATCTGAAAATGAAAAAATAGAAATCATCGAATTTACCGTTGCTCCCCAAGTGGCACCAGCATCTGGATTGCCTTACCATGAATGGCTTATTGAGTTTGCGCAAATTCCGGAAAACATGAATGCCTTTGCCAAAAAACTGGACGATGCATTGAGAACACAGAACATTTATTATAACGATCTTGTAGGAGGGAATGTCATTCAAAACCTAAAAATTACCTGCCTTAAAAAAGATGCTTTTATTTATTATATGAAATCACAAGGCAAGCTAGGAGGACAAAACAAAGTACCTAGACTTTCCAATGACCGAAAAATTGCTGATGAATTGAGCAAATTTACCTTTTAAAACTTCAATGTCCACTTGGCATCTACATCCCAATTAGAACGGATTTGTATGGCTTCAGAATAAATCAAAACCTTTTCAGGCTGCCTCTTTTCATGATAATTACCCGTATCTAATTGACCATTGGCATTGACATCTTCTATCGCTCGCAACTTATATTTTCCCGGCTCTAAATGATCAATAACAAAATGCCCGGATTCATTTAATATCTGATGCCATACCTCTACTTCTTTTTCATTTACAATACTGATTATATACTGTGTCTTTTTAACACTATCCAGATTCATTTTCAAATTCAACAAACCATACTCTTCTAAAAAAGAAGTTTTGATCTTCGCATTTACAGTATCATTCCACTGCCCAAATATGTCGGTAAAGGCGGATGGCAAAAATTTGATTTGATAGTTTGCATTTTGTTTCCATTTATAATTGAATAGCAACTTCCTGCGAATCGAATCCATATAAGACAATTGGAAATCTTTAAGCGGAACAGTATCTTCCATACACACTATTTTATTTGCATCAAAAGCAACCAAAGGATGCGCGGATTCAATCATTAGGGGTGCAAAATATGCTTGTTTGGAAGCAGAAGAAGGGACCACACCTATTTTCAGCTTTTGATTTGATTTTTTATTTTGCCTTCCGCCAATACTCTGCACAAAAACAGGAACAGGCAAAGTGGTATCTCGCATCAAGCCCGAGCGATCATGAAGTTTTACATACAAAGTATCTTTGTTTTTTATAGTGTTCCATAAAATAACCGTGTCTTTATTGGGACTATATTCCTTGATATCCCAAGGCTTTTTCTCCTGAGCTGCAGACAATGCGTTTATATCCATCGACATGGCTGACCTCTTGAAAACAAGAACATATCGACCAAATTCCGGCGAACTGGCCTTCAAAACATGTTGCCCACTGATCTCTTCAGTAAACATTTTCATTTCAACTTCCTGATGGAGGTTTGGATCAACTAAGCGATCTGAAAAAGCAATGGCTTCTCCTGGCTGATTATACAAAAAATCTGCATTGCCATCCTTCAAGGCAAAAATCTTTTTAGGTCCCGAAGGGATATTCTTCAACTCAAACTTCCCATCTTCAGAAGTTTTTGTAAAATAATCAGGTCTGGTTTTATAGGGTAAAGAATCTCCACTCTTTTTATGATACAGCAGCACCAATGCATCCTTCACCGGCTGAAGGCTTTTATAATCAATCACCCTGCCGGAAATTCGCATCGAATCCAAATATGACCCGGTGGAAAATACATATCTAAAATTCTTTAGAATATTGTTTTCATTGACATCCACAATCGCATTACCGAAGTTAAAAGTATAGGTTGTGCTGTCATGTATGGATGTTTTAGACAAATCTATTTGGATGCTTTTTCTTTTTACCTTAATCTCCGGTTGCACGTCAACAAATGGAGAAATTACCAGCTGTTCATTCAGATTTTTTAAATCTATATATTCATCAAATTGAAGGATGGCTTGATTGGATTTAAGATGAGTAGAAAAATTTGCAGGAGTGCAAAAAAGAACCTTTGGCGGCTGGGTATCCTTAAGCCCTCCTACAGGTGATACCACATGAGCACATGACATCAAAACAAAAAGTATAAAAAATAAAAAATGATCACGCAAAACAAGAAGAAGGTTCTTCCTCCATTTTACTTCCCTACTGTTCACAATTTTTTGCAATGAATTCAATTTACTTCTTTTTCGCAATATCAATTTTTTTCTATAATAATTTCAATGAGCTGATTCAGATATTTCAAATCAATAAGGTCAAATGTATTCAATTCACTGCTATCAACATCAATCAGAAACACAACTTCTTTATTTTCACCAAAGGCAGGAACCACTATTTCAGAACGAGACAAACTGCTACAGGCAATGTGGCCTGGAAACTGATCCACATCTGGCACAATGATCGCCTCCTTCTGCTCCCAACTCTTTCCGCATACTCCTTTTCCAAAAGGAATTCGCAAACAGGCAACAGGACCTTGAAAGGGTCCTACTATCAAATTCCGGTCATTCACCATGTAGATACCCACCCATAGAAAATCAAATGCCTCTTTTAATACGGCCATCGCAGTGGAAAGCCTTGCGACGAAATCTTCCTCGCCTTTTAAAAGCGATTTCAATTGAGGAAGCAGAAACATATATTTTTCCTCTTTATCGGCAGACGTTGAAAGAGATGTAAAGTTTGTTGACAATTTTCGTTTACTATTTATTATCTGTGCAGAAAAGATTTCTATATCTTATTCTGCATAAGCAATGGATGCGATGCTGATTCGTATGCCTTCTATCCCTGAAAGCACCTGAACACAAGCCTCAAGTGTAGACCCTGTGGTGATCACATCATCTACAAGAAGCACATGCAGATGAACCAACTGAGATACTTCTTCGGCTGCAAAAATACGATTTACATTTTCCCAACGGGAAAAACGATTTTTTTTTGTTTGCGTTGAGGTAGCTACATTTCGTTTCAATACATGGGGCAAAGATATCCTATTCATGCTTTTGGCCAAGCCATTGGCAAACATTTCACTTTGGTTATACCCACGCTTTCGCTGTCGCATAGGATGCAGAGGAACGGGAATAATCACTTCTACGGTATTGAAATCAGGCGATTTCATAAGTTCATGACCATAAAGCTCGCCAATCCGTTCACCAATATCTTTGCGCCCTTTGTATTTTAATTGATGGACCAACTGCTGAACCTTTTCTCCTTTCCGAAAAAAATAATAGGCCGCAGCCGAATGGATATCAACCTTTCCCCAAAAATGCCGAATCAAAGGATTGTTCTTTTCCATGTGAAATTCTGTTTTGGGCAAATGATAATGACAAAAGCTGCAAATTAAGTTTTCCCCTTTATTGAGGTGATTCCCACAAGCACAGCACAATTGCGGGTAAAAAAGCGAAATGAAATCCCTGATCATAAGAAATGATTTTAAAATTGATCCTAATTGTCTATCAAATTGTTATGCGAAAAAAATATGTTACATTTGAGGCATATTTGTAGGTTTTTATCAAAAGCAAACCTGCGATTAGAATGAGGCAATATATACAAAATTTCTAAAAAATGAGCTCCAGGGAAGATGTAAATTTTGAAAGACCTGAAAATCAGGAAAAAAAAGCAGGAAATAAGTTTATCCTCGTTATTCTTGTCATCCTGCTACTGCTCGCCACCAATGTTTTTCTTCTTTGGCAATTTTTTACCAAAAAAACAGAAATTGTTACCCTCACAGAAACCACACATGTTCTTACCAATCAAAAAGAAGCCATCAAACAGGATCTGGATAAAACCATTTTAGAACTCAATACATTCCGCGAAGAAAATGAACAGCTCAAAGGTCAATTATCAAATGCAGAGGCCTCTTTGGAACAGAAAAAAGTGCAAATTGAAAAATTAATCCGTGCCGGTGAATTAACAAATGCAAAAAAGGCCCTCAGCAAATTGAAACTGGAAATTGAAAATTTCAAAAGCCAAATTGATTCCCTGAAAAAAGCAAATATCGAATTGCAAGCTTCTAACCAAAGTTTAAATACAAACCTTTCTGAAGAAAAAAACAAAAACTCCAGCTTATCGCAAGAGAACAGCAATCTTTCTGTAAAAGTGGCTGCAGGATCTATTCTGAAGGCCTCTGTATCAAAAGTCATTGCCATTAAGGTGAAATCCAATGGCAAAGAAATTGAGGTGAGCAGAGCCAAAGCAGCCCAAAAAATTAAAATATGCTTTACCCTTATCGAAAACAAAATCATTGAAGCCGGAAACAAAATCATCTATCTCAGAGTCATCGGGCCCACCAATACCGTTCTATCATCCAATAGCAACAATGAAATCATCAAAATAAACGGTCAGCCCAGCAAGTATTCCGCAAAAGAAAGTGTGCAATACACCAACAAAGACCAAGATTTGTGCATGTATTATACGTCACAAAATAGTACCTATTCCCAAAATGTGAATGACCTCGTAAAGGGAGATTACAAGATTGAAATTTATTCAGAGGGAAATCTGATTGGAAAATCTCAAATAAGCCTTAAATAGAGGACGCATAAGCATCCATAACTTCTTCCAAGATTTGTTCTATTTCTTCGTCACTCATGGTATTTACCAAGCGGCTTCGATATTCCTTAAATGAAGGCAAAGATTTAAAATATTGGGAATAATGCCTGCGCATTTCCAAAATACCCAAAACAGGACCCTTCCACATCAATGAGCGTCTAAAATGTTTTCTACATACTTCTACGCGCTCCTCAATGCCCGGCGCTGGCAGATGAGTGCCTGTCCGCAGAAAATGTTTAATTTCATTGAATATCCAAGGATATCCAATGGAGGCCCTGCCAATCATAATCCCATCCACGCCATAGCGATTTCGATATAATGCGGCTTTTTCTGCCGTGTCTACATCGCCATTGCCAAATACCGGAATCTTCATGCGCGGATTGTTCTTGATGCCGGCAATCAAACTCCAATCGGCCTCTCCTTTGTACATTTGTACCCGTGTTCTGCCATGAATCGTCAGGGCTTGCACTCCAATATCCTGAAGCCTTTCAGCTACCTCTATCACATTCTTTGTTTGGTCATCCCAACCCAAACGGGTCTTTACGGTCACCGGCAAATGCGTGCTTTGAATCACCGCCGAAGTAATTTCCACCATCTTGGGAATATCTCTCAGCAAGGCAGCTCCCGCTCCTTTGCATGCCACTTGCTTTACCGGACATCCATAGTTGATATCTATTAAATCAGGCCCTGCTGCCGAGGCGATGCCTGCCGCTTCGCTCATCGGGCCCGCCTCACTACCAAAAATCTGAATGCCTATAGGCCTTTCATATTCAAAAATATCCAACTTCTGAACACTTTTGGCAGCATCACGAATCAAGCCTTCGGAAGAAATAAATTCCGTATACATCAAATCCGCTCCATAATCCTTGCAAACAGCCCTAAATGGCGGATCACTCACATCCTCCATCGGCGCAAGCAAGATGGGGAATTCCCCAAGCTCAATATTTCCTATTTTAACCAAAATTTTTGTACTTTCGGACAAATTTACGAAAATTATGGCAATCCTCAAACCCGCTTCATGGGCACATAAAGCCACTGAAAGCAATATCCTTTTGTTTATTGGATTGCTTTTTGTATTTTATTTCTTCTCTTTCGTTATCGGTGCCTTCATTGCCAATCTCATTTGGGGCATTAGTATATTGACCCCAAATGCCCTTGCTGATATTGCGAACCCGGCAGTACTAAACACCCTAAAATGCGTACAAATTATCGGAAGCATTGGAACCTTTATTCTGCCACCCATCCTGATGGCCTACCTGATGTCTAATGCCCCGTATTCCTTTTTAGGCTTTCAAAAAAGCAACAATGGAAAACGCTATGTGGCCGCCTTCATCATTTTCATTGCCTCCATTCCAATTATCAATCTTCTCTCCGAATGGAACAACAGACTCATTCTGCCTGATTTTTTAAAAGACCTTGAAATCATGATGAGGAATGCGGAAAACAATGCCCAAAAAATCACAGAAGCTTTTTTGATTACCCATAGCATTAGCGGTTTCCTCCTCAATATCTGCATGGTAGCCATTATCCCTGCACTGGGTGAGGAACTGGTATTCAGAAGCATTCTTCAAAAACTTTTTCATCAAATGACCAAGAATATCCATATAGCCATTTTGATTTCAGCGATACTCTTTAGCGCCATGCATTTTCAATTTTATGGCTTTATTCCCAGGGTTCTGCTTGGCGTTTTCTTTGGGTATCTCTATTATTGGAGCAATAGCATCTGGCTACCCATTTTTGCTCATTTTATCAACAACACAGGGGCCGTGTTGATGAATTTCCTGCAAAGCGAAAAAATCATCGACATAGATGCTGAAAAAATCGGAATTGATTCTGCATCTCCAACCTATATCATGCCTTTGGCCATATTAGTCACCACGGCGAGCATCTGGTATCTGTTTAAAAACAGAAGTTCGCTAAGGATGTCGAATGAAAATGCTTAAAAACAGATGTAAACTTCTTTCTAAATATTTCGTAAAAGGGTTTCTCCTTGAAAAAAAGACCCTCATTCCCCATGAAAAAACCTGTATTTCCGGTTAAAATTCTCCTCATCTGTCTATTTTTATCCGCCATATTTTTATCGGCTTTTACCGTTGTTTTTACCCCTGAACAAGAACCTCAAAAAAAAGAAATTCCCGGCAGCAAGTTATTTAATGACTTGGTGATGCACGAAGTGCGCATTCATTTCAATGTGCCTGCCTATTGGGATTCCTTAAAAAAATTCAAAGAAGAACTGGATTCCAATGCACTTACAAGCTTTCTTCCCGCTGATTTAACAATCGATGGAACAAAACTTGCCCAAGTAGGCATTCGGTTTAAAGGAGAATCTTCCTATGAAGTGCAAGATGACTTCAAAAAAAGTTTCAAAGTAAAGCTCAATGCCTATTCCAAAACCACTTCTTATGATGGAATAAAGAAGATAAATCTCAACAACAGCTACGCAGACCCTACCTGTATGCGAGAAAAGCTCTATTATGACATTCTACGCGATATGCATTGCTATGCGCCCCGAAGCGCTTATGCTCGCCTCTATATCAACAATGAGTACTACGGATTATATCTCATGGCTGAAACGGTAGATAAAGAATTTTTAAAGAATAATTTCAAGGATTCTACAGGAGATTTATTCAATGGCAAACCCAAGGCCTATTTTTTCTGGGAGGATGACGATTCTCTCCTTTACCCCAAATATTACTCCTTAAAGTCAAAAAAGCAGCACCGCACCTGGTCTGACTTTATGCACCTAATTGATTTGATCAACAATGGCAATTTTCTCCGTGATTCAATCCGAAAAAACTTTGAAAACACATTTGACATCAATCAATGCCTGAAAGTATGGGCACTCAACAATGTACTGGTGAATGTAGACTCATACAATATGTATTATATCCATAATTTCTATATCTATAAAAACAGTAAAACCCAGCGCTATCTTTGGCTGCCTTACGACGGTAATTATGCCTTTGCTGCCTATACGGAAGACCTGACCCTCTCTGGCACTGAAAAATTTAAACTGCTATACTTACCGGACAATCGGGAAAAAAGACCGCTGCTGAGTCGATTACTCAAAGACAGTGAATATAGGCAGCGTTATATTCTTTTTGCCGAAGACATCATTCAACATTATTTTACCCCAGAAATACTCAATCCGCGTATCAATCGGATAGAAAAGCTGATCAAATCGGCTGTTTATGAGGACCCCATGAAAAAATTCAGCAATGATGATTTTTACAACAATCTTTTTAACGCCGTTGGCGATACAGCCAAAGCCGGAAAATTCCAGCCAGGACTCAAAAGCTTTATTGTGAAGCGAAGAGAATATCTCCAAGCTCAAATTGCAGAGCTTCGGAAATTGAAAATTGTAAAATAAGCCTCCTTTAAACTTTATTCCAAGCAAATACGAGGATTCCTTCTGTATCTTGCAAACCCCATGCAAACGAGAGAGTCCCACGCATGTTTTGTTTCTCTCCCCGCAAATGCGAGCGGCTCGCTCCTGCCTTCCTTGGTTCGGCTGTTGGAATTTTTGTCGTACTGCTAATTCCCTGCAAGTGCGAGGGTCTCGCTCGTGTCCTTCCTGTGTTCAGCTGTTGAAACTTTGACTGAACTGCAAAGTCCTTGCAAAGGCGAGCGTCTCGCTCATGTCCTGCTTTGGTTTGTTGTTTGATTTTCGTTGTACTACTAATTCCTGGCAAACAGGGCCATCGCGAGTATCTAGCTCGGAGCTTGGTTTGTTCCTATGTTTAATCTTAACAAATGAGAGCAGACACATAGCAGGGTCAAAATCACGAGCGGGACGCTCGCGATGGCAGGACAGGACAAAACTATTTGAGAAAGGCACTAAATCACGAGTAGAACACTCGCGAGGACATTGGGCAAAAATGGCAGGACAAATAAGAGGAAAATGCAAATGAAAATTTACGTGCAGGATCGCTCGCGATGGCAGGGCAGGTCAAACTATTCCAGAAAGGCAATGTATCACGAGTGGAATGCTCGCGAGGGCATTGGGCAAAATAGCAGGAAAAATAAAAGAAAAATGCAAATGAAAATTTACGAGCAGGACGTTCGCAATGGCAGGGCAGGACAAACTATTCCAGAAAGGCAATGTATCGCGAGTAGAATGCTCTCAAGGGCATAGGGAAAAATAGCAGGAAAAATAAAAGAAAAATGCAAATGAAAATTTACGAGCAGGACGTTCGCAATGGCACAGCGGCGTAAGCTATTTCAGAAAGGCACTGAATCAAGTGCGGGAAGCTCGCGACAGTTGGGCATAAAAAAAAAGGAGCCGGGAAAAACCCGACTCCTTTTTTAAGGGTGTAAATCAAAAACTGATTAGTTACCTGATTTTACAACTTTAGTCATTGTAGTAATACCTGCTTGAGAAACATGAACGAAATAAATTCCGTTGTTTAAGTCATGTTTTGCAGTGAATACGGTGTTAGACTGAACATTTTTGTCTTCAGCTACTAAACGACCAGTTACATCATAGATGGCAACGGTTGCAGAAGCAGTAGATGCGCTGTTGATAGTTAAAGAAAGATCTCCTTTGAAAGGGTTTTCAGTAACATTCAAGCTCATGTTGATATCTCCTGTTGAAATACGTTTTTTACCGGATTTGGACTTGCCTTTACCTGGTTTTCCAGAGCTTGGTTTTACAGTGCTTGGTTTTCCAGAAGAAGTTCCAGTGCTTGGTTTTGCTGTAGTTGCTTTACAAGTACAAGCTGTTCCATTACCAGATTTTCCGCTGCTACCAGATTTTCCGCTTCCTGAACCACAATCTACAGTACCTGCTTTACCGCTCTTGGTTGTACAAGGAGCACCTGTTCCTGTAGAGCAAAGTGGATCTGTACTTGCCAATACTTCTACATAGTAAATGTGTGATGTAGTAGCTCCACCGCTAAGTGGCAACATCGTTACAGTATAGGTTGTTGATACTGTTGGAGATACTCTTTGAATTTGAGAACCATCTAAATTATTATCCCAGATGTAAAGCAATTGATCTGCATCTGCAGTAAGGGTAATGATATCACCAGCACAAGCTTTGATGGTATCTGTTGGGGTAGTAGTTGTACCACCACCGCCAGTACCACCGCCGGTAGTATCTGTGCCACCACCACCATTGGTGCACTGTGGATCAGTTGATGCCAATACCGTTACATCAAAGGTTTCTGTAGTAGTATTACCACTAAAATCTATTTCTGTACAAGTGTAAGAAGTAGATGTAGTTGGGAATACGGTTACAGATGCACTGGTTCCAAGACCATTGTCCCAAGAATAAGAAAGCATACCAGATTGTGCATTGAAAGTAACACCAGTACCTGCACAAGTTGTAACACCTGTACTTCCACCACCCGTTGGACCACCACCACTGCCGCCGCCACCATTGACGCAGCTTGGATCATTACTAGCCAATACAGTTGCGGTAAAGGTTTCAGTGACTGTACCACCAAACAAGTCCGTTTCTGTACAAGTGTAAGTAGTTGTTGCGGTTGGGGTTACGGTAACAGAAGCACCAGTTCCCAATCCGTTGCTCCAAGAATACGAAAGCATTCCTGATTGAGCATTGAAGGTTATGGCCGATCCAGGACAGATGGATTGAGCCTTTGCGAAGAAACTAACTCCCATCATGAAGACAGCAGCCAAACTCGTTCGCAGGATTTTTTTTGCGTTTAGGTTTTTCATAAGCTTTTTTTAGTTGTTAATGAATATTGATTGAATTGTGGAATTTTTTATACCAAATACAAATATAACGACACTTTGCCTTTTATGCAAATAATTATTTTTATTCTCTTCTTTTAAAATTCTATCTTGCTTGTTTACAGATATATAATTTTATAAACTTGGGAGGTATTATTCCTTGATTCTTTCTTACTGCCCAACCTTATATACTTTAGCAGTGCAATGCCATACCATATTGTTATTCGCTGCGCCGGTACCTTGAATAATCACACTAGTAGTGGAAGTAGTCATTGACGCATTAAAAAGACTTTGACTTACCGCAGAATAATCAACCCGATCGGTTTGCGTTGCTGTACCCGTACCTGCCCCTACACCCGTGGCCACAAATGATGTTCCAACAATACTATTTACAGCACCTATTAAAGTAAAATTGGTTGTGCCAGCGGCACTAATCACATATTTCCTTCCAACCACAAATGCACCGGCAGTTGTTGAGGCAGGAGAAGTTACTGCAGCGGCATTGGTACCTCCATACATTTTAAAGGTACCACGAATTACAAAACCAGCCCCATCATCAGCGGTTCCTGCGGTACCACTTGTCCTTCTGGCAACAACATACGCCTCTATCATCACGATTTGGGTATCTACGGGGGAAGAAATGCCCAACATCGCAGGGGTTATCGTAAGTATGGTTTGTGCTGTGGCATTGGAACTAGTGGTCCTACCCATAAAAACACGCTCACCCACATTATCATTTGCTGCCTGACTTTCTACACGCATCACTTCAGTGCCAAGCGTGGCCTGATAGATACTGAACAAGGCGCTGGGAGTTAAGGTTCCAATACCGACATTTCCACTACTACTAGGAACCAGTAAAGCATAATTTGTTCCTGAACCGGTAGCTGCAAAATAGCCTCCTATATTACTTGTGCCGCCTGATGAAATAAAGTACCCACCATAATTTGTAGTTGCACTACCAGAAGCATTACCATACACGGCATAGCCTGTTCCGGTAACCGTATTTCCGGATTTAGAACCTTGCACACCATATTGTGAACCGGCAAATGTTGACGAATTAAGCCCATATACCCCTGTTCCACCGGCAGTAGAGCTACCTGCATTCGTACCAAGTAGGGCAATATTAGAAGCTACACCATCCCTTACGGAGTAAAATCCTCCATAATTTATATTTGACCCACCTGTTTTTTGTACGTTAACGCCATAGCTTGTAACGGCTGCAGCGGTCTTTTCTGTCACATACAAAGCCGAAAAACTGGCCGTCGCACTGGAATCTGAAATCTGCAATTTACCCAAAGTAGGCGCCGAAAGGCCAATACCTACGCTGTTTCCACCATTAAAAATGGCATCGTAATTGGTAGTCCCTCCACTGACGCTGGATACCGAAATACCTACATTGGAGGCACTCGTGCCTGTCCAAGAGCCGGTAGACTTGACTTCAAGACCCACCTTATTGATGGCATTGGTAGAAGAGGTGGAGGTGTTGTTAATCAAAGCAGCCGTATTTGCAAGGATTTTAGCCCCTGAACTCAATACATGCAGGGTATTGGCGGGCACTGTCGTACCAATACCGACATTTCCAAGGGAGTCAATACGAATCCTTTGGGTGTTATTGGTTCTGATGGATAAACTTGCATTGTCTTTGGTACCGATAAAATTGGTAAGGGCGGCGGTACCACTGTTGCCAAGGGTCAACCAGCCTGCGGTAGAACTAGCTGCGGAGCTACTCAAGAAAGGCAGCCAGGTAGAAATGGTATTATCCCAATAGTAAAAGCCATGGGTATCCGTGCCATTGTCATCGGTTTGGTAAATCAACATCCCGTTTGAGCTTGCGCCTACACCCGAAGGCCTGTCGGCATATACCACGCGGGGGATCAACAAACCCTTTGAATTGGCAGGATTACCGGAAGGAGACCTGAGATCGAGAATAGATGCGGCGTCCGGCGTGAAAGAGGTGGTTCCAATGCCCACATTCTGTGCAGAAAGGCTATTTCCTAAAAACAAGCTGACGAATCCGAAAACACCTGCGATCAGATATTTTGTGGCTGTTTTTTTGAGTAATTTTCCCATTTGATTATAGAGTAGATAGTTTGTATTCATAGGTTACAGGCTTTAACACCCGAAGATTTTTGATATTAATAATGAAGCGGTATCTTTTTTACAATCATTCTTTTCTCGTTTTTGATCACCAAGAAATAAACCCCTTGGCTCACTCCGGATAATTCCAAGTTGAGCGTATTCAGACCTTTGCTGACAGATGATTGATTATTAATAATTTGCTGTCCTACAGCATTATATAATGTATAGGAAAAATCCTCGTTTTCAGAGGCATTTACCATCAAGACTAAATTCTTTGTTTCTGCATCTTCGGATAGTTTGAGAATATCAAAGTCTTTGTTGTTTTGGCAAGAAACGGCCACCAATTTAGAGTATTCTACGGCTCCGTCAAAATCGATTTGTTTGAGTCTGTAATAGCAGGATTTATCGGAACAATTCATATCCTTAACAGCATAATTTTTTATTCTGTAGCTATTTCCGGCACCGGCGACAGAGTCTACTGGCACAAAGCTATTAAAGGCGTTTAGGCGTTCCACCACAAACATTTTGTTGTTTCTTTCAGATGCGGTGGTCCAATTGATTTTCACATAATTGCTTTCGCATTCTGCCGTGAGGCTTAACAAGCTAACGGGCAAGGGGGAAGGCCCATTTCCAAGCACCCAAGGATTTGATTTGGGTTTTTTTCCGGACACAACAACATAATCAGAAGCATCATTTAAGGTACCCACAGGACTTTGCCAATTGGAGGTCCACTCCTGTGCTAACAGATTGGCTTCCGCAACCCCTCCTCTTTCGGTAGAAGAAGGATCGTAGTGAAAATACAAATCGGTGGTGGGTTCAGATCCAGAGGTATAACCACTTACCGTAAAGGACCAAAAACGATCTGCGGCATTGGTTTCTGCTGGCAGCATATTGGTCACTGAAGCAGGGGTAGTAGCGTTGTTTGCAGAATAGAAAGTTGAAATACCTACGGTTCCGGCATTCAAGGTAGATTCAGAACCTGCCGCGCTCACATTGAATTCAAGGGGAATGTAGGTGCCGCCAGTAAGGGCGTTCCAAAAAGGATAGATGTGATTACCTGAAGAGGCCTTGACTTTCCAGGAAACGATGCTGTTTTCGGCTTCACTATAAATACCTCCGGTGGTAAAACGCACCGCGGAGGTTGCAGAGGTTCCACTTGTAGAATTGGTGACGGTGAGGGTATTCTGATTGAGTTCAAGCATTCGATCAGCCAAATCTAAAATTCCCGTACCATCCGTACCGCCGACAGAAGCGTTGACATCAAGGGTTTTTACTTGTGTACCACCAAGGGTTAAGTTGAAAAATCCGGTTTGCACCCCTCCTGAACCAGATGCAGGGCCAATTCGTTGGGTATTGCTTCCATTGAGGAGTACGGTGCTGCCATCACCACTGAACACTGAATTAGAGGCGGTGTTGTTCCAATTTCCGGGAACGATCATGGTGCCTCCGGTATTGAGAACGGTAATTTGGCCTTGAGAGGCTCCACTTGCTTTGTTGGTAAAGATTCC
>CANKSK010000002.1 GCA_947485425.1 Bacteroidota bacterium
CCTAAATCCAACTACTTTCATGCCCGGTTCCATCCCGTCTTTTTTAGCGATACGATCGCTTTGCAAACCGGCACAGCAAATAAGATAGCGTGTTTTGAAGTTTCCTTTGGACGTAATGACATGGGTTAAATCACCCTCTTTTACAAAATCAAGCACTTCATATCCATTCATTACCTGATTTTGAGGCCGCGACTGGATCAATTCGGCCAATTTTTCACTGGTAGCCACGTAGTCGATGATACCGGTGCAAGGCACCCATAAGCCAGCAATGCCACGACAGGCAGGCTCAAGCTCTGTGATTTTGGCCGCATCAATTTTTTCGATGCCTTCCACCCCATTTTGAATACCATTGTTAAAAATCTTATCCATCACCGGAAGCTCTTTGGCATCGGTTGCCACAATCACTTTACCACAGATGTCGTGAGGAATGTGATGGGTTTTGGCAAAGGCAACCAATTCCCTTCTGCCTTCCACACAATTTTTGGCCTTGTAAGTACCCGGCTTGTAGTAAATACCTGAATGGATGACACCGGAATTCCTGCCCGTTTGATGCGCCGCGAGCGTCTCCTCTTTTTCCAATACCAAAACCTTCAAATCCGGATGTTGATGACTGATTTTATATGCGGATGCCAAGCCCACAATGCCTCCACCCACAATAACCACATCATAAATGATTTCTGTACCTGTATTTTCCATAACCCATTTTTAAAGGGAACAAAGTACGGAATTTGACAGCTTATGAAAGCCATTTTGAAAAAATTATTCCCAATCTTTGAATACCTAAGGCAAAGTATTTCCTAAAAAACGATAAAACAAAGAGAATAAAATAATCTACTATTTGAACTGCAGTTGAATCATACCAAAAGTTGTTGATACAACGGGAGTTGAAGAACCCCAACCTACCAATCGAATGAGAACATCACCTGCTGAAATTGCAGCAGCATCAATGGTTGCCCAACCGGAGTTTCCATTTGCATAAGTTGCCAAACTGCTTGTATTACTTAGTATCCTTTTAGGCTCGCCAGTAGAAGTTCCAGAAGCCGTACCATCTAAAAACTTCCAGGTAGTACCACCATCCGAACTATATTGCGCTCCAATATAGGATGCACTATTAACAGCTCCTGTATTGGCCCAATTCATAACAATTCTTACAGTAGTAAAACTAGCCAAATTCACAGTATGTCTGGTCTTTGTACCTGCAGCCCCAAAGAATTCAGCCTCAGCTGCAGTTACTGCCCACGAACCAGCATAAACAACCCCATCAATCCATGCCTTGCTGCCTGTTCCACCACCTGCTGTACTCTGCCAGGAAAGGCCACCAGAACCATTGGTTTGTAAAAAATATCCTGAATTTCCTGCTGCATCCTCAGGGAAAATATAGGCTGTATTGGTAGTGACAGAACTTGGCGCTTTTAAGGAGATGTACTGAGCACCCCCATTGCCTTCCATCAGCTGTATTTCACTTGACCCACCTGAATAGGCATTCAATCGAATGCCCCCTAAGGTGCGTGGGGTAATTTCTAAACGGGCAGAATTGCTTGGTGTTACACCAATACCCACATTACCTGCGGTATCAATACGCATTTGTTCAGTGAGAGCGTTGGCAGTAGAACCACTTGTAGCACTTTTGCGGGCAATTTTAAAGATAATAGCCCCACCATTTCCCTGTCCGGTACCCTTTCCGCCAGCCAATATCATATTCGCCGCTGCAGTATTTGTGCCATATCCACCGGTGGTATTAAAAGAGAAATCTCTGGGTTTCTGCCCACTCCAAGCGGAAAGATTCGGTGGCGTTACCCCTCCACCCCAATAAGACTCACTGATTACACCGTTTCTAGAGGTAGGTCCCACATCACTATACCCCACAACCAATTGGTTGTTGGCAGTAGGCTGTGCGTTATAACCAATGGCAACGGAATTGCTATCGGCAATGGTAGGATAATTGGGACTGGTTGCATTACATGCCAAAGAACCCAATATCGTGTTATAGCTGCCATAAATATTTTGACCGGCACCCGTTCCTACAATAAGATTATTTTGACCGGTACCGAGATTGGTTCCGGCGGTTACACCTACCAAAGTATTGTAAGTACCAGTTGTTAAATTTGTACCAGCACCGGCACCTACCGCCGTATTTGAATTACCCGTAGTTGCAAACTGTCCGGCAAAAGACCCAATATAGGTATTGGAAATACCTGTTCCCATTCCGCTATTCCCAATATTTGAATATCCGGCTGAATACCCGATAAAGGTGTTGTCATTTCCTGCAGTAGTTGAATAACCGGAACCAGAACCTATAAATACATTCTGATTTCCTGTTGTTAACACTTTTCCGGAATAATTACCTATCGCCACATTGTCGGTTCCTGTATTTGAGGTTCCTGCAGCACCCACACCCATGAAAACATTGGCCGTATTGTTGGCACTACCAGAGGTCTGAATGTGGATAAATCGATTGCCTCCAATTCTAAAGGAAGAATCTGTATTTACAGAACCCTTCACATCTAAGGGATAGGTAGCAGATGTTTTTCCCAAAGCCAACCAAGAACCCGCAGATGCGCTAGACATAAACCTACCACGTTCCAAAGAGTTGGTTCGAAAAACCAGATCAACCGCATCGGAAGTTCCTACATAATTGGTAGATGCCACCGTACTGGAATTTCCAGTAAGGCCCCAACCACCAGATGTTAACATAGACCAAGAGGGTGTTGTGGTGGTACTGGTATTAAAATAAAAACCTTCAGGATTATCCGTTTGATAAACCATTAACCCCTGAGCGGCGGTATAAAGCGGATTCATGGCATTGCGCTGTGCTTGTGTCACACGTGGAATTAACAAACCTAATCTCTTCGCAGCACCGGAATTCATATCCACAATAGCTTGTTTATTGGGCGCAGTGGTTCCAAAGCCCACATTACCGGAATCGGTTACAAGGGCATAATTGGTAGTAGTCACATTTCTGGCATTAAAGTAACCGCCAATATTGGTGGTTGCCGTTCCCGTATTGGTGGTATATAAACCATAAGAGGTTGTACCCGCCCCGGTTTGGGCAATATGAAGGGCACGATCATCAGAAGTACTAGAGGCAATATGCACAGCATAAGAAGGCGAAGAAGTACCAATCCCTACCCTACCCCCACCAGATGGAACCAAAAGGGCTATTTTATTGGTAGCCCCTGTTGCCGTAAAATAACCGGCGATATTGGTAGTGGCAGCTCCACTTGCAGAAGAATAAATACCATAATTGGTACCCGTAGTAGCTGTATTTGAAACATTTATGGCTCTATCGTTTGCCGTAGAAGTGGCAATATGAACTTTGTATAAGGGCGGATCAATTCCAATTCCCAATAAACCACCTCCGGTAAACACCGCTCTTTGGGTGGCGTTGGTGGCAATTACCCAATCGGTATTCCCTGTGGTTCCAATAAAATCGGTTCCACCGCCGCTATTCAATGGGGTTGTTGCTGAATTTCCTGTCAAGCCCCAACCCGATCCACCTGCAGCCAATGGCTGCCAGTTGGCAGAGGAAGAAGTTCCGGCATTGTAGTAAAAACCGGCAGAAACATCCGTACAGTATACCAATAATGCTTTAGCAGGAGAAGAAATTGAATTTCGTTGGGCAGTAGTCATGACCGGACATAAAAACCCTTTGGTCGTTGATTTGGCATGCAATATAGCAGAAGCATCAGGCGTACTTCCATCATCATTGATACCAATATTTTGAGCAAACAACGATGAAGTTGTGCAGACGATCATTAAAAATGCAAACAAAAATCGTATTTTACTAAAGTAGAATTTTTCACTCATTTATATTCGACTTAATAATATTTTACATTACACAAAGAAACGAAATATTTGAATCCTTTCCAATACTTTTCTTTCAATTATCTTACATATGTCAAAAAGCAAGCCTTTATGATAACGTTTCAGGAATGTGTGTCAGACTTTCATTTAACGTATTTCAAGAAGAGAAGTTGCTGATTGTTAAAATTGCATCCTTTTGATTACCAATTCAAAATCCAAGCAAAAATAAGTGGGGCTACAATAGTGGCATCGGATTCTATCACAAAACGAGGGGTTTGTTTGCTGAGTTTTCCCCAGGTAATTTTTTCATTGGGCACAGCACCGGAATAAGAACCATAGCTTGTGGTGGAATCAGAAATCTGACAGAAATAGCTCCAAAAGGGGGTTTCTTCCTTTTTTAAATCTTGCTGAAGCATCGGAACCACGCAAATTGGAAAATCACCGGCTATGCCACCGCCAATTTGAAAAAATCCAATGCCTTTTCCCGAAGAATTATCTGTATACCAGGAAGATAAAAACGTCATGTATTCAATACCACCTTTCAGGGTGGTTGGTTTGAGTTCGCCCGTCACACAATAAGAGGCAAAAATATTTCCCAAGGTAGAATCTTCCCAACCCGGAACGATGATCGGCAAATTTCTTTCTGCAGCAGCCAAAAGCCAGCTATTTGCAGGGTCAATTTGATAATATTGTTTCAATACACCGCTGTGTAGCAGTTGATAAAAATACTCATGCGGTAAAAAACGATTCCCTTTGGTATCCGCATCTTTCCACAAAGCATACATATGGTGCTCTATTCTGCGAATGGCTTCCTCCTCTGGAATGCAGGTATCGGTAACCCTGTTAAATCCGTTTTCGAGCAAATCCCATTCATCATCCGGACTCAAGTCACGGTAATTGGGAATGCGTTTATAATGATCATGGGCTACTAAATTAAAGACATCTTCCTCCAAATTGGCACCGGTGCAGCAGATGATATCTACTTTGCCTGCACGAATCATCTCGGCAAGTGATTTTCCAAGCTCAGCAGTGCTCATGGCACCAGCCAAAGTAATCATCATTTTGCCACCTTCATCCATATGCTGCCCATAGGCTTGAGCAGCATCTACCAATGCAGCGGCATTAAAATGCAAATAATGTTTCTCTATAAATTGTGAAATAGGCCCTTTGGTTTTCATATGCAATAGGTTTCGGTTGTTATGTGATTGATAGATTTGGGATGGCAAAGGTAGGAATTTTGCTTAAAAAATACCGCATATGAAGATAATGTCCTTTTTAGGCTTCTAAAAAAGCAATTATTTCTTGGAAAAGCATCTCTGGCTCATCCGCATGCACCCAATGGCCTGCATTCTTTATTTCAGCCATTTGAAAGCCCGGAAACAAAAGTCCCATGAGAGCCAAATCCTCGCTTTTTATATACTCAGAATTTTCACCCTTCACGAATAAGGTTTGGAAAGACAAAGACTTTGGGTTTGCATCATCCGAACGCTTGATTTCTTTGCCAATTTCAGGCAAATTTTCACGAATGCCCTGTAAGTTAAACCGCCATGCAAACACCTGATTGTTTTCTGTATTTCGAAATAAATTTTTCAACAGAAAGAGTTTGGTGCTTTCCTCTTGAATGGCAAGATTTTGTGCGGCCTCTGCTCTAGAGGTAATCTTGGATAGATCTAGATTTTCCAAAGCAGCAAAAATATGTCCATGATGGGGCGGATAATAGCGGGGGGCCATATCAATTACGATTAGTTTTTTAATCAAATCGGGATAGGTAAAGGCAAAAACCATGGCCAGCTTTCCGCCCATAGAATGCCCAATTAAAGTTACTTCTTGGAGGGATAAATCCAACAAAAAACCATGCAAATCTTCTGCCATACAAGTATAATCAAAACGACTATCATGAGGAGATTGCCCGTGGTTTCTTAAATCAGGAAGAAAAACTTCATACCCTTCTGGAAAGCGATTGGCAAATGAAACCCAATTATCAGACATTCCCAAAAGTCCATGCAAAATGACGATGGGTTTTCCACTTCCTGATTTTCTATAAAATAATTTCAAGGCCAAATTAAGATTTGAGTTGACGCAAATAAAGCTGAATGGTATTTTCGAGCCCCAGATAAAGCGCATCGCATATCAAGGCATGCCCTATTGAAACTTCGAGCAATCCAGGGGTATTGCGGTAAAAATAATTGAGATTTTGCAAATTCAGGTCATGCCCGGCATTCAATCCCAAACCCAGCTCTTGGGCAAGCAAAGCAGCATCTCTATAAGGCTGGATAGCCTTTTCAGAATTAGAAGGAAAATGCATGGCATAGGCTTCGGTATATAATTCAATGCGATGGGCTCCTGTGGATGCAGCGCCTTCAACAAGTGAAAGCTCAGGGGAGACAAACAAAGAAGTCCGAATGCCGGCAGTATGAAATCTTTCTACTACCTCTTTTAAAAATCCAGAATGCTTCAGGGTATCCCAACCGGCATTGGAGGTAAGCACACCGGGAGGATCTGGCACCAAAGTAACCTGAGTAGGCTGCACATCAAGCACCATCTGAATAAAGGCCTCAGAAGGATAGCCTTCAATATTGTATTCGGTGGTGATGAGGGGCTTTAAATCGTAAACATCCTGAAAACGAATGTGCCTTTGGTCTGGTCGTGGATGAATGGTAATACCCTCCCCACCAAAACGCTGCACATCCATGGCAACATCGGTTAAGCAAGGCATATTACCCCCTCTGGAATTGCGAAGGGTCGCAATTTTATTGATATTTATACTTAATTTTGTCACAAATTTTGTTTTTTGTCGTAAATTTACAAAAGATTCATAGGTTTGCGCACAAAATTATACTATATAGTTCACCAAAGATGCTAGCAAGAGATTTAATTTCTGATTCGATTCCTCCTTTAAAGACTTCTGATACGGGTTTAAAGGCTTTGAAGTGGATGGAAGAGTTCCGAATGTATCATTTGCCTATCGTAAACAATGTTGAATTTTTAGGTCTGATTTCGGAAGAAGACATTTTATCTATGAATGCACCTGAAGAAGCCATTGGCAATCACAAGCTTTCTTTAATTCGTCCTTTTGTCACCGAGCATCAGCATTTTTATGAAGTCATAAAAATGATTGCCAGCATGGATTTGAGTCTTGTGCCGGTGCTCAATGAAGAGCAGCATTACCTAGGAGCCATCACCACTGCAGACATTCTCAAAAAAATGGCAGAATCCGGCGGCCTGCAAAATTCAGGAGGCATCATTGTTCTGGAGATGAATTTACACGATTACCATTTATCTGAAATTGCCCACATCGTAGAGTCTAATGACTGTTTGATATTAAATTCATATGTGAGTAATTCTACTGATAACAGCAAAATAGACCTTACCCTAAAAATCAACAAGACAGATATTTCCCGTATTTTATCTGCATTTTATCGCTACAATTATTTTGTAAAAGCCTCTTATCAAGAAAAAGAGTTTTTTGATGATATGAAAAAGCGCTACGATTCTTTTATGAATTATTTGAATATATAAATTTTTGGGTGAAGTCATTTTTCCTTTTAATCTCCTTTTTATCTTTTTGCTTGGGAAGTCGTTCCCTATTTGCAAAAAACACTGAAGACAATACCCCTTTGGATTCTGTTACTCAAAACAGGCCTATGCTTTTCAACTATTATGTTGTAAAGGATATTCAAA
Organism: Bacteroidota bacterium; assembly: GCA_947485425.1. Classification (GTDB taxonomy): domain Bacteria; phylum Bacteroidota; class Bacteroidia; order AKYH767-A; family CANKSK01; genus CANKSK01. The sequence goes on from CANKSK010000002.1 coordinate 7,486, forward strand.
TAGAGGGCAATCAAATCACCCATCCATCGATTATTTTAAGGGAATTGACTTTTAAAGCAGGAGATCAAATTCCCCTTAACATTGCAGATCAAATATTGGAACGAAGCAGACAAAATATTTTCAATACCTCTTTATTTAATTTTGTAGAAATAGCTAAAGAAATAGAGAATGGAAATGAAATCCGGATAAAAATCAAGGTATTTGAAAGATGGTATACCTGGCCATCTCCGGTATTTGAGCTTGCCGACCGAAATTTCAATGAATGGTGGTCAAGAGGGAGAAGTTTTAGCAGAACAAATTATGGAATGTATCTTGTTCAAGAAAACTTCAGAGGAAGAGATGAAACCCTTACCATAGGTGTGAGAGCTGGATTTAGTGAAAAATATTCGCTCAGCTATGAAATCCCATATCTTTCAAAAAGAAAAAAAGGTGGGCTTATTTTGGGTTTTTCTTTTGGCAGAAATCATGAAATTCCATATGCTGTGGATGAAGCAAACCACCTTTTATTTTATAAAAATCCTGATAAATATATACTAGAGTCCGTTGCTTCTTCACTGAGATATACCTACCGTGCGGGTATCTACAATACAAACATTGCCTCATTGGAATTCAACCAAGAGTCCGTTGCTGATACCGTAACCCATTTAAATACAGATTTTTACGTAAAAGGAATGACAAGAAATCGGTATATATCGTTGGGGTATTATTTTGCACATGACCAAAGGGATTTTAAAAACTACCCGCTTGTAGGTAATTTTTTCGATATTGGCTTCAGGCAATCCGGCTTGGGAATAGAAAAAAATCAGATTCAATTTCTATCGTTGTATGGAAGCGTAAAGAGATTTTGGCAATTGAATCAAAACTGGTTTTATGCTGCCGGGCTGAGCGGTAGGTTTGTAAAGGCCTCTACCCTACCCTATTTGTATCAAAGTGCCCTGGGTTATGGAACGGACTATGTTCGGGGTTATGAATACCAAGTTTTTAAGGGATACCATTTTATGTTGCTAAAAACCAATTTGAAATACCGTTTGATTTCAGAACGGGTATATAAACTGGGTTGGCCCAAATTGGAAAAATTCAATACCATACCTTATGCGTTGTACATGAATTTCATTTTTGATGCCGGATATTTGATGCAAAGACCATCCGATAGACTTCAATTTAAAAATATCCTGCCGGGCTATGGCATTGGCTTAGATTATGTTACCTACTATAGCATGGTACTCAGGATGGAATATACGTTCAATAAATTTGGAAAATCCGATCTTTATCTTCATTTTGTCATACCTATTTAACCGATACAAATGATAATAGCCATTTACGGGAGACCCTTTAAAAAAAACCTAACTCCCTATATAGAAACCGTTTTAAAAACTTTAAAAGATATTAACGCTGAATACATTGTCTATGAGGCGTATAGTCAATTTTTAAAGCAGGAGCTTCACATACAAGACTCACATCAAACCTTTCGCACGCATCAGGAAATTAGAGGTAAAATTGATTTTTTATTATCTATTGGCGGGGATGGCACCATGCTTGAGACCATTTCCTTGGTAAGGGATTCGGGGATTCCAGTTATAGGTATCAATACAGGACGACTGGGATATTTAGCCGGTATTCGAAAGGAAGACATTCAAAATGCCTTGCAGGAACTTGCTTTGGGACACTACAGCATTGATGCCCGCAGCCTTTTACATTTAGAAACCAATAATTTTATTTTTGGAGATGTGAATTATGGTTTAAATGAACTTACCATTCATAAAAAGGATTCATCCTCTATGATTACCATCAATGCCTATTTGAATGGAGAGTTTCTGAATTCTTACTGGGCAGATGGACTTATCGTGTCAACCGCTACGGGCTCCACTGGATATTCTTTAAGCTGTGGAGGGCCGATCATCCTACCACACTCAGAAAGTTTTGTTATCACCCCTATTGCACCGCATAATCTAAATGTGCGCCCGGTAATCGTTTCAGATAAAAACATTATTTCCTTGGAAGTGGAAGGCAGAAGTCGTCATTTTCTTGCCACCTTGGATTCAAGATCTGTTACCATTGATTCATCCATTCAACTTGCGGTCAGAAAGGCAAATTTCGAACTCCATCTGATTCGACTGAACGGGGAAAATTATTTGAATACCCTGAGAAACAAATTGATGTGGGGCATTGATATGCGAAACTAAAGCGCTATTTTTTCGTAAAAAGTTCCGTATTTGAAAATATAGCATACGAAATAAAAAATATTTTCATATATTTGTAACAAATAACAACTCCAAATTACCTATGGATTTAAACAACACTCATGTAAAGATGGCATGGAATCATAGCGCTTTAAAATTCTTATTTCTGCTTGGTTTCGCATGCTTATTGCATGAAAACGTTTCTGCACAGCGTTGGAAAACGATGCGATATGAGGCACAATATGGAATTGGTGCAGGCAATTTTTTAGGTGATTTAGGGGGGGCAAACCAAATAGGCACCCACTATTTCAAAGATTTCGAGTGGGTAGAAACCAGGCCTGCTATTTGTGTTGGGTTGAGGTATAAATTAACAGAATTTTTTGCCCTAAAATCCGCCTTAACCTTTGGCCAGATGCGCGGTGATGATAAACTAACCGACTATCCTTTTAGGCATTACAGAAATTTATCCTTTAAATCGAATATATTGGAATTTGCAACCCAATTTGAGGCATCTTTTTATAGGGAACAATTGGGTCACAGGTACAGACTTCGAGGCATTAAAGGACAAAAAGGATTTGAGTTATACAGTTATGGTTTTTTAGGCTTGGGCGCATTTTATTTCAACCCTCAGGGACAGGATAAAAACGGAAATTGGGTTTCACTTCAGCCATTAGGCACAGAGGGACAGGGCTTGGTACCTACTCGCCAAAAATACAATCGGGTACAATTATGCATTCCAATAGGTATTGGATTTAAATACACCATCAACCAAAAATGGGGTATTGGCATTGAATATGGCTTAAGATACACCTTCACAGACTACATTGATGATGTAAGTACGACTTATTTCAGGGCTGATAAATTAAAATCTGCTTATGGAAAAATATTGGGAGATCAAGCGGCTTATGTGTCCAACAAAAGTGATGGAAGTTCACCCGCGATTACTTCAGCGGGGCAGCAAAGAGGAGATCCCAGATACACGGATAGCTATATGTTTTTAATGATTTCACTGAACCACAAAATCAAAACAGGACGCAACAATCTTCCTAAATTTTAATACAATTTTTGCAAAAAACTTACGTTTTTAGGCGTTCAAACCTTTAATAGGAAATCATTGAAAAAGGTCTTTATCTCATTTATATTCATTTTTTTTCTTCAAAACACCTCCTTTTCGCAGGGCTCAGAATATGGTCTTATGGTAGGAGCCTCAGGGTATAGGGGAGATTTGAATCCGGAGTTTTATAGCCAATTAAATTTAATAAAACCCGCTATTGGCCTGTTATACCGATACAATTTTCATCCCCATTATGCATGGAAATTTGATTTGTATTATGGAAATATCGAAGGTTCGGATCAATATGCTTCGGATGCCTATAGCAAAAATAGAAATCTTTCCTTCCGCTCAAGCATCACGGAGGTTTCAGGACAATTGGAATTTAATTTTTTGTCGTATCGGCCTGAGCATGCGAGAGAAAGATTCAGCCCCTATATTTTCTCCGGTTTATCGGTTTTCAGTTTCAATCCGCAGGGAGAGTTACCTAACGGAGAGTGGCGAGATTTGCAGCCATTGGGCACAGAAGGACAAGGCGGCAGTGGCATTAGCAAATACAAACTGATACAGATGGCTATTCCGATGGGGGGCGGCTTAAAACTAAGCTTTGGTGCACTTGCCATCGGAATGGAATTGGGCATGCGCTATGCCTTTACCGATTACTTAGATGATGTGAGCACCAAATATCCTGACAAAACTGCTCTATTGGCAAGAAATGGCGCAGAAGCGGCCTATTTTTCAGATCGCTCGCCTCTTATTGAAGACACTTCACTGAAAGATAGACAAAGAGGCAATTCGCAAAATAATGATTGGTATATGTTTGGTGGTTTTACCATCACCCTGAATTTAAGCAATGCCAATGCATACTGCTTGCCTTTTCAGAAAAAATATTAATTCAGGAAAGAACAAAAATTAAGGATGAAAAGACGGGATTTTTATTAACTTGCGTCGATTTTCAAAAAATGATTGCAAAAGATAAGATTCAGTCTGATAAATTACCCAAGCACGTAGGCATCATCATGGATGGCAATGGGCGTTGGGCAAAGCAAAAGGGAAAAATTAGGATGTTTGGCCATCGCAGTGGTGTGATTGCGGTTAAAGAAACCGTAGAAATGGCTGCGGAATTGGGCATTCAATATCTTACGCTATATGCCTTTTCGACAGAAAATTGGAAGCGACCAAAAATAGAAATCAATGCGTTGATGGAACTGCTTGTCAGTACAATTCACAAAGAGACCAAGACCTTAAACGAAAACAACATCCGCCTATCGGCCATTGGCGACATTGAGAGTTTGCCCTCAAGCTGTCGCAGAGAACTGAAAGAGGCCATAGAGCTTACCAAAAACAATACCCGAATGACATTGGTATTGGCCTTAAGCTATAGCTCACGCTGGGAACTTACTCGGGCGATGCAGACCATAGCTGAAAAAGTAAGCAGAAAAGAATTGAAACCTGAAGACATTAGCGAAGAAACCATTCAAAATCATTTGAATACAAGTGGTATTCCAGACCCTGAGCTTCTGATCCGCACCAGTGGAGAGCATCGCATCAGTAATTTTTTGCTTTGGCAAATTGCCTATACGGAACTATATTTTACCGAAAAACTATGGCCGGACTTTAGAAAAGAAGATTTTTGCGAAGCCATCATCAATTTTCAAAATAGAGAAAGGCGGTTTGGCAAAATCAGTGAGCAAATTAAAAGCAGCTAAAAAGGATAAAATTAAAATTTAAACATTTTTAGACGCACCGGAAACACATTTTATCTTTCTCCAATTTTCATTAGAAAATCAACGGAATTATATTTAAAACCATCCAGAATTGAAAAAAATATTCATTTTCCTTATTTCCCTTGTTTGCTTAAGTGGCAGCGTTTTTTCGCAAGTTGCCATCTCTCCTGACACCCTCGCCTTAAATTATGGTTCGCCAAAAGAATATGAAATTGGTGGCATACGTATTTCAGGGACCCAATTTTTAGATGAAAGTGTATTGATAACCCTTTCGGGATTAAGTGTAGGAGAAAAGATATATATCCCTGGAGATAAAATAGCCAAAGCGCTCGAAAACCTTTGGAAACAAGGACTCTTTTCAGACATTCAAATTTTTTCGAACAAGGTTCAGGGGAATTTTATTTTTTTAGAAATAGCCCTAAAGGAAAGACCTAAACTTTCAAAGTTTACATTTAAAGGCATTGGTAAATCTGATGCTGACAAACTTCGGGAAAAGTTAAACATTTCGAAAGGAATGGTTATCACGCAAAATTTGATTCAAGAAACCTCAAATACGGTAAAGAGTTTTTATAAAGACAAAGGATATTACAACACCCTTGTAAATGTTGCAGCCAAAACAGATACAGGCGCTATAAACAGCAGAATCCTGATTATTGACATTGAAAAAAATGCAAAAATCAAGATTAGCAAAATTGATTTTACCGGAAATAGTACTGTTGATGAAAAGATTTTAAAAAGAACGATGAAGGACACGAAAGAAAAGCATCTTTACCGCATCTTTTCTACTTCAAAATTTTTAGAGTCGAACTTCACGAAAGACAAACAAAAAATACTGGATAAATACAATTCAATGGGCTATCGAGATGCGAGCATTGTAAGTGACAGTATTTACAAAACGGACGATAAAAACATTGGTATTAAAATCAACATCAATGAAGGCCGCAAGTATTATTTCAGAAATATAAGCTGGACGGGAAATTCGAAATACAGTGATAAAGAATTATCGGCGGTATTGGGCATAAAAAAGGGAGATATTTTTAATCAGGCAGCATTAGAAAGTCATTTGATGATGAATCAAAATGGAAATGATGTCAGCTCCTTGTATATGGATGATGGCTATCTATTCTTCCAGGTGACACCAGCAGAAATCAATGTAGAAAAGGACTCCATCGATCTAGAGATGAGAATTTACGAGGGAAAGCAAGCGAGGATCAATCGCATTAAAATCACAGGGAATACAAAAACCAATGACAAGGTAATCATGCGAGAGGTTCGCACGAAACCCGGCCAATTATTCAGTCGTTCAGACATTATCCGATCGCAGCGCGAATTGTCTCAATTGGGATATTTCAATGCAGAAAAATTGGGTGTAAATCCAACACCGAATCCTGCTGATGGCACTGTAGATATTGAATATGTAGTAGAAGAAAAACCTTCCGATCAAATTGAGTTATCCGGCGGATGGGGTGGAGCTCAGGGGGGCTTGGTAGGCTCGTTGGGTTTATCATTCAACAACTTTTCGGCAAAAAATATTGGCAACAAAAATGCCTGGAAACCGCTACCAGCAGGTGATGGACAGAAACTCAGCATCAGAGCGCAGTCAAACGGCAGCTATTATCAATCGTACAATGCCTCCTTTACAGAACCTTGGTTTGGTGGAAAAAAACCAAATTCATTAAGTGTTACTTTTTATCATTCAATCCTTACCAATGGAGTAAGCAGTTCGGATGCATCCTATTCCTCCACAAAAATCTCAGGCTTGTCGTTGGGTTTTGGAAAAAGATTAAAATTCCCTGATGACTTCTTCACTTTTTTCGCAGAAGCCAATTTTCAAAATTATTTGTTAAACCGCAGCACCAACTTTATTTTTACTGATGGATATTCAAATAATTTCAACATCAAATTAACCCTTTCGAGAAATTCAATTGACCAACCCTTATATCCTCGAGGTGGCTCGGAATTCAGCATTACATCACAATTTACCCCACCCTATTCAACCTTTAATTCCGGAGATTATGCGACGATGGATTTACAAGAAAAATACAAATGGGTTGAATTTCATAAATGGACAGCAAAGGCTTCCTGGTTTACCAAAGTCATAGGCAATTTGGTAATCAGCACCCGAATAAAATATGGGTTTTTGGGTAATTACGATAACAAAGTAGGGCAATCACCCTTTGAAAGGTTTTATTTAGGAGGTGACGGACTGTCAGGTTTCTCACTTTATGGCAGCGATATTATTTCATTACGAGGCTATGCAAATAATTCACTATCCCCTAAAGTAGGAAGTACCGTATTTGATAAATACACCTTTGAAATAAGATATCCTTTGTCGTTAAATCCAAGTGCGACCATTTATGGCCTTGCTTTTACAGAGGCTGGAAATGCATGGTTAAATTTAAAGGATTTCAATCCCTTTGAAATGAAGCGATCTGCAGGCTTTGGGGTTCGTGTATTCCTTCCGATGTTCGGATTGTTGGGACTTGATTGGGGATATCGATTGGATGATGTGAGCACCTACCCGGGCATGGACAGATCCACTTTTCACTTTTCCATTGGGGGATCCATTGACTAAAACGGGATGTTCAAATTTTGGCAAGAAAATTGTTTAGCAAGACAAAAAACGATATCAAACACTAAAACAAAAAAAAATGAAAAAGACGATTCTGTTATTCGCAACTTGCTTTTTATTCCTGAACAATAATATTACATTTGCTCAGAAATTTGCTTATGTCAACTCTGAATATATTCTTGATAATATTTCGGAATACAAGGCTGCACAGCAAAAATTGGATGATATTTCGATGCAATGGCAAAAAGAAATAGAAGCCAAATATTCAGAAATTGATAAGTTGTATAAATCATTCCAGGCAGAGCAAATATTGCTTACCGAGGATATGAAGAAAAAAAGGGAAAGTGAAATTGTTACCAAAGAAAAAGAGGTAAAAGAATATCAAAAAGGAAAATTTGGTTTTGAAGGAGAGCTTTTCAAGAAAAAACAAGAATTGGTAAAGCCCATTCAAGACAAGGTATATGCTGCTGTAAAAAAATTAGCTGAAGATGGAAGCTATGCCGCCATCTTTGACAAATCCAGTGATTTAATCATGCTTTATACCAATCCAAAATATGACAAGAGTGATGATATTTTGTTGGCAATGGGTTACAAACCCGGCAGTGGCAAAAAGGATTCAAAAACAGAAAGTAAAGCACCAAAAAAATAAACCTTAAAAAAAAACATCTATGAAATTAAACAAATCAAGTTTTTTCCTGACCATTTTAGGAATTGCTTTAGGCACTAGTCTCTCTGCGCAAACGCAAAAAATTGGACATGTGAATACGCAAGAAATTTTAGCAATGATGCCTGAAGTAAAAACAGCTGATGGCGACTTACAAAAATACCAAAGCCAATTGGAAGGGCAATTAAAATCAATGGGTGCTGAATACCAGGCAAAAGTGCAAGACTATCAAGGTCAAGAGGCATTGATGGCTGATGCTGTTAAAAAGACCAAAGCAAAAGAAATCACTGATTTACAAGAAAGAATACAAGATTTTCAGCAAACAGCACAAGAGTCTATTCAAAAGAAAAAGGAAGAATTGTACTCTCCGATTCTTAGGAAAACTGAAGATGCAGTAAAAGAAGTCGCCAAAGAAAATGCATACAGCTATGTACTTGATACCGCATCTGGAATCGTTTTATTTTCAACAGAAGCAACAGATATTTCAAGTTTGGTAAAAAAGAAACTAGGCATCAACCCGATGGCTCCTGCCCCTTCACAAGGAGCAAAAGACCCCAAAGAAATGATGAAAAAATAAATAGAACAGAAGTTTCTATCTAAAATAAAAAAGCGATGTATCTCAAGTACATCGCTTTTTTTATGTAAAAACAAGTTTATCTTTGTCATAATAATACGCATTTTTGCATTTCATAAAGTGCAGAAAACAAGCCAAAAAATGCAAAAAATCAAAGAATGTAATCCAAAGATGTTTAATTTAACACATAATTTATGGCTTTGAAAACCGCCAACAAACCTATAGGCATTTTCGATTCAGGTATTGGTGGGCTCACAGTGGCCGCAGCTATCCAAAAGGTATTGCCATCGGAATCTCTTTTGTATTTCGGTGACACCTTGCATTTGCCATATGGCGAAAAATCGGCAGAAGCCATTACGCGCTATTCAGAAGATATAACTGATTTTTTAATACAGAAAGGCTGTAAATGTATTGTGATAGCATGCAATACAGCATCTAGCATTGCCTATGAGGCCGTAAAAAAACGAGCAGGATCTCAGGCCATTGTTTTCAATGTGATAGATCCAGTTGCAGAATATGTTGCAGACCATTTTCACGATAAAAAAATTGGCATCATTGCTACCAAAGCAACCGTGAAATCAGGCATGTATTCAAAAAAAATCAACAAATTAAATTCCTCACTAGAAGTATCATCCATTGCCACCCCCCTTTTGGCTCCAATGATTGAGGAGGGTTTTTTCAATAATAAAATCAGCAAAACAATCATACATTCCTATTTATCCAATATAAAACTCAAAAATATCAAGGCACTGATACTTGCTTGTACACATTATCCATTGATAAAAACAGAAATAGAGGAATTTTACAAAAAAAAGATTTCGATTATTGATTCAGCGCAAATAGTTGCTGAACATATTGGCAAGGAACTAAAAAGACAGCATTTACTAACCAGTAAAAAAACCATACAACATCAATTCTTCCTTTCGGACCTCACTGAATCCTTTGTAAAGAGTACACGTTATTTTTTTAAAAAGAAAATTTCATTCAACAGAAACAACCTTTGGAAAAAAAATTAGCTAGGGATATCATCCTTTCATTTCAATCCCTGGTAGTATTCCTTTAGCTTTTGAATAAGCTGCTCCAAAGTATTGACATCAGAAAAAGTATCGGAAATATATATTTTCCAGGCATTTGGCCCAAGTATTTCAATACGAGGAAAAGAAGTATTTGCATTCCTTTCTGCAAAGTCAATCGCATCAAAACCCGCCTTTTTCAAAGCCTTTTCAGTCCACACAGCCCCCTCCTGTTGGTTTTTATTGAGGTATACTTGATATGTATTTTCGGGAATATTTAGATTCATTTTCCCGGTATTAAAATCCATTGACCAATCTTGGGAGGAAAATATTTTTTCAAAATTTCCATTCAGCACCAAATCTTCCGGAATTCCGGTGTAAAAATTTCCACCTAAGGAGAGCAACCATATTTTATCAGCAATATCCAAAGCCAAATCCAAATCGTGAGTAGCCAAAACAATATATTTACCTTCAAAAGCAGATAAATATTTTAGCAATTTCATAATTTTTAATTTGTTGGGGATATCTAAAAAAGAGGTAGGCTCATCAAGAAAAATAAAGGGTGTTTCTTGTGCCAATGCACGCGCAATCATACAAATTTGTCGTTCACCATCGCTTAATTGACTTAATTTCATTTCTAGCAGATGCCCAATACCCGTTATATCAATAGCTTTCTCTATGGCTCGCTGATCAGAAAGATGAAGAATACCCAACCAAGAAGAATACGGATATCTTCCTAAAGCCAGAAGAGCAGAGACCGTAAGTTCAGTTTCTGTAGGCATTTCGGTGAGCACAATGCTGATGAGTTTGGCTTTTTGAGAGGTAGAAAGATCTTTTAGCGGACAGCTATCATACAAAAGTTCACCCTGTAAAGGGGATGCCAGTCCGGACAGATTACGCAGTAAAGTTGATTTACCAGACCCATTGGGTCCCATCAAACAAATTATACCGGGATGAAGCATTTGCAAAGACAAATCCTTAAACAAGTATTTGACAATACCATTGGACTGCATATATCCGGTATTCAAATTTGCTACCTGTAAGGAATGATATGGGTATGATTTTTCCACTTAAGATTGTTTGGCAAGATACCTCTGTCGCAGAACGACCCAAATGACAATGGGAGCACCTATCACAGAGGTAATAATATTTATAGGCAAGGGAGATTGAAATAAAGGCAAATGGGCTATGAAATCGCAGAATAATGCCAAAACAGAACCTGCAATAGCAACAGCAGGAATCAAGAAGAGATGATCCGTTATTTTAAAAATTCCTTTCACAATATGTGGAACGGCCATGCCTAAAAAAGCAATGGGGCCACAATACGCCGTAATCGCCCCTGTAATAAGCCCTGTACTGAGAACCACAAAA
>CANKSK010000003.1 GCA_947485425.1 Bacteroidota bacterium
AATATATCAGTTTCATTTGTTATTTCGGCATTTATAACCTCTGTGACTAAATCTGTTATCCCAATTTTATGACTTTGAATATATTCTAATTTAATCGCCAAATCAGAATATTTTAAATCGTGACCTCCAAAAACTCTTGGTAAAATACACCAAAAATTATTTCTTACTCGTCCATAAAAATAATCAGCCTGAACAGCATTATTTAAATCCCAACTAGGGTTAAATGTTCCAATAAAAAGATGTTCAATTTCCCAATTAGGAATTAGTTGATTTTCAAATCTGTGCTTACAAGACATATTTTTTTATTTTGTTTTATAGCTATGGTAATTATGTTTCTGCTAACATTCCTGTATACGCCATATTGCAGGTATAATCGCCGTTTGTGTTACTTCCTTTTTGAATTGCAATTACCTGCTATTCAATATATTACATTTTGTAATCTAATTTTTTCCATTATTTTCCCAATATCGCTATTGCGTATGCTTTCTGAGGATTCCTTTTTACACTCTCCACGGTATGGTAGTTCTTGCGGAAATATCCTCAAAATTTCCTTTTTAATCGGTAATCAAATGCCGTTATTGATGCAAATGTATTAAATTACCTTGAATTTTTCAAAATAAAATTATACCCGTACCTGAATCCTTCTCTCTGGCGATGGCCGGGGCAAATTTGCACAGGCCAAAGCAAATACATTTCATTTTCATAATGACAGAAATTTAAGAAAACCATTTTTTCTGTCCTAATTTTCCGTACCACTTCAGCCCTGTCAAACAGCCGTTCGGATGAAAATACTATTGGCATAGATATCCAACACTGAGTTGGTTCCTTTTGAGATGCAATTCAAAAATAAACAGATTGCTCTTTTCCAAATTTTAGAATGAAAAATTAAAAAAATCCGTCCATAAAAAGTTCGCTAATTCAAAACGAAGGCTACCTGATTTTTTCATTTTTTTTTGAAAGTTTGAAATTGGAAATTTTTTCGATGTCATCCTTCAGAAGGTTCGATATATTGGACTTCTTGCCCACCCAAGCGGGGATTTCGGTCAAAAAATCGAAATCCCTTTTTTTATTTTCGCTCGAAATACTTGCCAGATAAGGGATTGCGGAAAATAGCAAATTTATTTTTAAGGTTCGATAATTGTCTTTTTTGCGATTATACAAAATTCCTTGCGGAAACAGCAAATTTTGAATTCTTCGCTTGGTGTTGAAATTTGAATTTTTTCCAAAATCAACTCTCATACGGCTCTACAATTAAGCCCTTTGAACCACACCCTACGTTTACACTTTGACAAAAACAACACATTCCGCTTCCTCAACATGCTGATAAAAATCTCAACACCTCTTTTCATTGTATATAATCATTTGAAAAATTCCTTTCAGTATTCTGTATTTTTTTGATAGCTTTACAAAGCTATTTTATCAATCCATTTTGAAATCCTCAATCTTTTGCTGATGATCAAAAGCGTCTACACGCTATATGTAACTTGAAGGTTTAAACAAATTTTACCGTAAAAAATTCATCCCAACCTCTTAAACAAATGCAACACTCCCCATGCTAAAAAAAATAATCCTCACCCGCCAAACACCCTTTTGGATATTGGCCTTTAGCATCTTAATCGTTCTCACCCTTCCCAAACTGATTCAAGACGGCATGTTTATGGATGCCATGCTCTACACCAGCGTATCGCATAATTTATCCTTAGGTATTGGCACCTTCTGGTTTCCACAATTTAGTGTGCATAATTTGGCAGGATTATCTTCCTTTCACGAACAGCCTCCCCTTATTTTTGGATTTCAAGCCATCTTCTTCAAAATTCTTGGGGATAGCCTGTATGTAGAAAGATTTTATACGTTTTTAACCCTATGCATCACCGCATTTCTCATACAACTGCTGTGGAAAGAAATCTATAAAAATGACCAGAAACTGAAAAGATTGGGTTGGTTACCCATTATCCTTTGGATTACCATTCCAGTCTGTTTTTGGTCATATTCAAATAACATGCACGAAAACTCAATGGGCATTTTTACTTTATCGGCCGTTCTCTTTATTTTTAAATCTTTTGACACCGATAAAGCACACCTAAAATTATATCTACGGGCAGGCTTTTTTATTTTTTTGGCCACACTCAGCAAAGGATTACCGGGGTTTTTTCCCCTCACCGTTCCGTTTTTATATTGGCTGTCCAACAAGAAAAAAACACTTCCAAACATTCTCTCCCAAACCTTCCTAATTGCTATGGTGCCCATCATACTATATGCCTTTTTGTTTTTCATTCCGGAAAGCAAGGAAAGTTTATCAACCTATCTATTCAAAAGAGCCTTGCACCGCATTAGTGAAGTACCTACCGTGGACAATAGATTTTGGATTCTGTATCGCCTTTTTATGGAATTGATTCCTCAAATTTTGTTTGTAGGGATCATCTTCTCCATTGCTAAAATCAAAAAAATAAAATTCGATCTCTCCGAATCCATTTCCCATACCTTATTTTTTCTTTCTATTGGATTATCTGCATCCATACCACTAATGATGACGATGGTGCAAAAAGGATTTTATATGGTTCCATCCTTCCCCTTTTTCGCGATTGGAATATCCATATTCATTTCACCCATCATTCTACAGTTGACAGACCGCATAAACATCCGAAACCCTTCCTATAAAAAGTTTCTGCTGATCTCCGTATTTTTATTCATCGGCGCCACAACTTTTTCTTGGATGCAGAAAGGAAAAGTGAGTAGAAACAAAGAGCTATTGCATGATGTCTACTTAATGGGTAGCATGCTTCCAAAACAATCAACAGTTTCCATTCCAGCTGAATTATGGAGCCAATGGGACTTGCAATGTTATTTGATCCGTTACTTCAACATCAGCTTAGAAACCAATTATCAAAATAGGTTTTGCATCATAGATAAAAAAATACAAATAACTCCTCCGGCAAACTTCAAAAAAGTAGAACTAAAGACCATACAGTATGACCTTTACAAACAAGAATGGCCTCATCCCTAAAAAAGAATTCCCAACAAACTGAAAAGAGAGATGGCATTCATATCGCTGTTTTAAGGCTTTCCCTATTTAATCTCCTGACACAGCTCTACCAAAACCCCATGGGTGCCCTTGGGATGTACAAAGCAAACGAGTTTATTATCAGCACCTTTTTTAGGGGTTTCATTCAACAAAACAAATCCTTCCGCTTTCAGTCGCTCCATCTCCGCAAAAATATCCTCCACATCAAAAGCAATGTGGTGAATACCCTCCCCCTTTTTCTCAATAAACCTGGCAATAGGGCCATTTGGATCCGTAGATTCAAGCAATTCAATCTTGTTTTCTCCAGTCTTAAAAAAAGAAGTTTTTACATGCTCCGAAACAACTTCCTCTTCCTTGTAATGGGCTTCACCCAACAAAGACTTATACAATAGATTTGCTGATTCAAGATTTTTTACGGCAATGCCGATGTGTTCTATTTTTTTCAAAATGATTTTATTTTTTTATAAATTTTTCTGTTGAATTGTCGAAATTCAAATAATAGATTCCTTTTGCCAACCTGCTCACATCCACTACATTTCCTTCTCCTGATTTCAGCAAATTACCATATTCATCATATATCTCAAAGGGTGTTTCGGCAGAAAAATGAATATCCTTATTCACCTTAATCGGATAATAGGTTACCGCAGGAATATTCGACTTAAATTCTACAGAACTGCTGTTTCTAGCCCTTGAACCTTCCACCTTTTGGCTTACACGGTATTTATGAAGGCCTGAATGCAACTTAATTTTAAAGCTATACGAAGCGTTTTCAGGATTTCCCTTTCCAGCAATTTCACCAATTTTAGTCCACCTATTCCATCTGAATTCCTCAATGGAAAAAGGTAGCGGACCGGATTCGTTTTTTGTGCTCCACCGCAAACCATGTTCATCAACCTGCATCTGCGTAATTTCAAAAGTACTGTTGACCTTCAAATCCTCCTCATTAATAACCCTTGGCGTGCAATCATCTTTGTGCTTGATTTTTATCAACACATGATCCCCAATTTGAAAACGATAGGGCATCAAATCAATTTCAAAGGCACTCGATTGAATTTCATCGGTACTCAGCTCTCCATTCACGGTCACCTCCGTTACGCAAAAACCAACCCCTGAGCCCGTAAATGGATTTTGTACATATATATTTTTTCCCTGATAGCTGCCTTCAAGAACAATTTCGCCTGCCTGCATCTGCAGATGCATCAAGAAGCAAGCAAACATAATCCCTATTTTTTTAAATGATATCACCCCGATTTGACTATTCATTTTAGAAAAAATATACCTGATACTTTTCATAACACACCTGATTATCTTCCCTTTTATTTGAATAAAAATACGGTTTATTTATACTGCTTAACACTTGTTTTCTATTCATAAAGTTCAAAACTATCAATAATTCATTTACGATGTTCCCTTTTCGTTCAATAATTTTTGTCTGAAATAGGCAAAAATAAGCTCTGATTTCGCTTTTCCCACAACAGTAGCCACTTCATCTTTTCCGGCTTCTGAAAGACGCTTGACAGATTTAAAATGGCTTAATAACAATTGCACGGATTCAGGACCTATACCCCGAATGTCTGACAAGGCTGTTTTGATCGTTCCCTTTGACCTCCGATTTCGATGATGCGTAATGCCAAAACGATGCACTTCATCCCTCAGCTGTTGGATAATTTTAAGGGTCTCACTTTTTTTATCCAAATACAGGGGGATTGGGTCTGATGGATAAAATATTTCTTCTAACTTTTTAGCAATGCCGATGATATTCATCTTTCCCTGCAATCCCAACTTTTCTAGACTTTTTAAGGCCGAGCTTAACTGCCCCTTCCCGCCATCAATAACAATGAGCTGAGGTAACTCCTGTTTTTCCTCAATCAATCGCTTATAACGCCTATAAATGACCTCCTCCATAGAAGCAAAGTCGTTAGGTCCTTCTACAGTTTTGATATTAAAATGCCTGTAGTCTTTTTTTGAGGGTTTTCCATCTTTAAAAACACTCATCGCAGCAACCGGAAAAGCACCTTGAATATTCGAATTGTCAAAGCATTCAATATATCTGGGCTGCACCTGCATACGCAAATCTTTCTGCATCTGATCCATCAGCCTGTTCACCCGGTAGATGGGATCGGCCTTTTCATAACGCAAATGCAACTCCTTCATGTAATAGGTCACATTCTTCTCGGAGAGTTCCAACAACCTCTTTTTATCTCCAATTTTTGGAATCGATATGCTGATACCGGGAATGGAAAGATCAGGAAGTATGGGCACAAGAATCTCCGTAGAATGGCTGCTAAAACGATTTCTCAAATCGGTAATCGCAATGGTCAGCAATTCCTCGGCCGTCTCATCTAACTTCTTTTTCAACTCAAGCATATGGGCCTGAATAATGGCGCCATTCATCACTTTCAAAAAATTTACATATGCCGTATCTCCCTCCATCGCAATCGAAAATACATCCACATTGTTGATAAGCGGATTCACAATTACCGATTTGCTTCGGAATCTTTCTAGAATAAACATTTTTTCTTTGACATGCTGCGCCTCCTCATATTCGTAACGGGAAGCATGCAGTTCCATCATTTCTTTTAATTTGGCAATCAAGGTATGCGCATTGCCTTTTAAAATTTCCTTGATTTCTTGAATCTGTTCCTCATATTCTTTTTCAGCATATATGCCTACGCAGGGTCCTTTGCAATTCCCAATATGATATTCCAAACAGAGTTTATATTTTCCCTTGCGGATATTTTCTTCACCCAAATTGAGAGAACAATTTCTCAATTTAAACAGTTGCTGTATCAATTCCAATAAGATGGAAACCATTTTTACAGAGGCATAAGGCCCAAAATAGGAGGAACCATCCTTTACCAACAAACGAGTGGAAAATACACGGGGAAATCTTTCCTTTTTAATACATATCCAAGGAAAAGTTTTATCGTCTTTTAAAAGTACATTATACCTGGGTAGGTATTTTTTGATGAGATTATTTTCCAACAATAGCGCATCCATTTCACTATCCACAACCATGTATTTGATATCGGCGATGCGTGCCACCAGCATCCTGGTTTTACCATTCTCATGCTTGTCTTTTAAAAAATAGGAGGATACCCTTTTCTTGAGATTTTTTGCCTTTCCAACATAAATAATTTGCCCTTCAGCACTGAAAAACTGATATACGCCCGGAAGATCCGGAAGATTTCTCACAAGTTCAGAAATATATGCTGACTTCACTTTCATCCTGTGAATATATTCTTTTATACCAAAATAAAAATCAATAAAATACCCATTGTGATTATCAAAAAATCCCCCGACTATTCAATAATTACAATGGGTATAAATTTACAATAGGCTTTCTGCAATTGAAAAAATCAATCGTGATATGCGCAAATGCTAATTTTTAAAATCAGCAGCAAGCACACAAGTCAATTTTTTATTTTTCACATCACCCTTCGTATTAAAGGCTTCAATGAAAACCACATAAATGCCCACACGCGCCTTGTCTAGCTCGTCAGTAATTCCATCCCAACTGAATGTTCCTTGAGCACCGCTCAATTCATTTTTTACTAGATGTCTTACAATTCTTCCAGCAGCATCATATATGTTTACATTGGAAACATAATCAGGTCCATCGAATGTATAATGAATATTCATCACATCATTATGTCCATCATTGTCAGGAGAAAATATTTCCGGATCTACTTTAAATTCACTGCCATCATTTTTGGAATCACTGTATTGTGAATTTTGATACGCCGGTGTAGCAAAGCCTACATGCTGCGCAGCTGAATGCCAATTGTTGATATCTTGCGTAGGCCTTTCAGGACTGATCCTTTCAAGGGATACACCCTTCTTGTTATTCAACAAAGGGTATTGCATTTTATCGGAATAATACAATTTATCGATGATGGTTTTGTTGGCAAGAGAAAGTACCGCACGACCATCACTGATGTTAAAGGAAGGCATAGATGCCATTTCTATAAATCCTTTTGGATTGGTAGTAACATATTGTTTTTTTACCTGCGCCGGATTGGTAGTCAATACCACATATTCACCAGGGAACAGTAGATAACCCGCCGTGTCTACTTGATAAATATAAGTTAATAAATTTGTTATCGTATCGATAGAAGATACATACAAATCTTTCAAATTTACCACACCAGCTGAGCGGTTATACAATTCAAGAAAATCTACTCCATCGGTATTGGGGTTATACAAAATTTCATTGATGATAACATCCGAAGGATTGATGGCATTCGGCAAAGCAAAACGTCCGCTCGTTGCCGCCATGGTATTTCCAGCACAATCCTTTATCTGACCATTCAATGCCAAAGTATAGGTTATTCCGGATGATATAGCTGTTGATAAATTCAGATACACACTTTTGTAATCAGGACGCACAGGCGCAACACCCACAACCCCTATTCCATTGTCGATGCTGTAAGCTGCTAGGTTGGTAATGCTGGTGCTGTCAGCAGACTCGGTAAAAAATACTTTTAAACGAGATGGATTTATCAATATGATTTTATCCAAATCAGGCAACGTAAGGTCAGGATTGGAGGCCCTGCCGGAATTTCTAAAACCTGGCGTTCCTCCATTTAAATTGTATGAGGCATGCCAGTTTTCTCCTCCACCGCAAGGATTTTTTGAATCAATCATTTCCAAAGACCATCCGCCACTGCTTTTCGAAGCATCGCCATACCAGGTATCAGAATAGGTTAAAGTGTGAATAATTCCATCATCTGCTTTTCTCAATTCCAAAGCTGCTCCTGTATTGGTCAATGATGGAAAACTAACCACCCCAACTACTGGAATGGAACTGCCATAGGCCTGTGCACCACTTTGTGAACTTAAAACCAAAAAGCTGTCCGCTTCTATACTCACATCCGGCAAATATTTTAAACTGCTTCCTGCCTTAATTTTCCACCCTTTCATATTAATCCGATAGGGGGTTCTGTTATACAACTCTATGTATTCATAAAGTGGCAAATTGATTGATGGCGCCTCATCAGGCATAATTTCATTGATAACAACATCATAAGGCTGAACGATATAATACGAAAATACAGGATTCAAAGCACTGGCTGCATTTCCTGAACAATCGCTGATATTGCTTACGCTTAATGAATAATTATTTTTATTGACCAAAGGATTTGATAGTGTCAATGTAACACATGTATTTGAAGACAAGGGGTCCACAGCTATTGAAAGCGGTGATCCAATGCCTTTGTCAATACTGTAATTTGTGATGTTTGATATGGCCACAGGGTCTATTGATTCATCAAAACAAACACCTACATGGAAATTATCGATAGCTACGATGGATAATACCTTCGGCCCTGTTAAATCAGGAGCGTTTGAATACACACTATTTTGATTGGCAGGGGTTCCTCCATCAGCATTGGTAGAAGCTATCCAATTTCCTTGAGAAGGACAATTGCTGCTAAAACTCGGATTGATTAACTCCAATGTCCATCCACCAGCTTGCTTTACAGCATCCTTATACCAGGTATCCGCATATCTTACTGAATCAATAGTAGAACCTGTATTATCGGTTAGGTTCAACAACATACCAGCATTGGTAAGGGTTGGCATAGAAACACCCAAAGCATTTCCAAATCCGGCAAATAATCCTTCATTACCGGCAGCACAAAGAACCAAATATTCTGAAGGCAACAACACATGTGATGAAAATGCTGCACCACCATTTAACTTCCAACCACTCAGATTAATCGATTTTACACTCTTGTTATAGATTTCAATAAATTCTACCGCCGGAATATTTGCCGGAGCAGGACTATTATCCGCAAAAATTTCATTGATAATTACATCCTTATATACAGGAGGCTGCACAGGAAAATATCCAAAGTATTTGGTAACACCGCCAACAATTACATTTGAATTTAAATCCTTCACATTACTCACCGTAAGACCTGCATATACACCAACAGGAAAGGTGTTCACAAAGGTCAAATGCACCAAGGCCGGATTCACTGCATCACGAACAGCCGTTGATGGACTTCCTATTGAATTATCCACAACATAATTGGCTGTTGTTTGTGCAGAAATGGTTTCAACAGGCTCTGAAAATAATACATCTAACTGATTTTGTGAAATAACAGTTAATAGGTTGACAACAGGTGGGGTAACATCTGCCTGAATAGCTCCTACTACAAAATCATCAAAAAAATGCTTGTTGAAATTGGTAGACGAATATTTTACCAAAACACCAAAATAACTGCTTGTCGTTACTGCTGCATTAACGGTAGTTCCCTGATAGATGTAATTGGTTCCCAAACCCCCAGCATCAGCATATAGGGTCCACTGATTGCTTGCACTTCTGAGTACCTTTACCTTGGTGGGATTGTTCGTGCTGCTGGCAATAAATCCATTCGTGCCATCAATAATTTTGGTAACAACGCCTCCTTGCTTGATAAAAAGACTCACTTCATCATCAGTGCCTCCTATTCGCACAAAATAACCATTGTTTTGGCCTCTCAAATTTACACTATCAGAGGTCAAGAAAATATCCATATAATTGGATGAGGAGGTTCCATATTTGATATTGGCAAAAAATTCCCACTGTACATTTGAAGCCAAAGCAGAGGGGGTAGCCATCTGAATCACCGTGCCAGATACGGCAGGACCATTTGAATTCAGCTGCCCATTTGTGATCTGCCAAAAGGCATTGTCCCCCGTCCATACCGGATTATTGGTAAAGTCTCCATCGGTAAAATTATCAGAAAACTGTGCCCTTACCCCTATGCTGGTTAAACACAATAGGATAGCTAAAATTCTTTTGTTCATTACCTTCATTCTTATCGGTTTATAGTTATTATTTTTTGTATCACACTATTTTCTTTGCCTGCCTTCATCAGATAAACACCTGATGGGAGATGCTGTAAATCAATATTTTTTCTTCCTGAAAGGATGCTGCTCATCTGATATACACAAACCCCTTCCAAATTATAAATATACAATTGTTTGATATCCTTTCCTTCGATAACGAACATTCCATTGGAAGGATTTGGATATACTTGCAAATCATTGGCTTGTTTTTCTGAGATGCCCACATTATCAACACGAAGGGTATGGCAAACAGAATCGGTTAACGCATTACTCGCCGTTACAAGTAAACAAACTGTAAAGTTTCCTGATGTGGAATAGGTATGCATTGGATTTTGGGCATTGCCATGCGCACTTCCATCACCAAAATCCCAATCCCAAGAAGTTATAGAACCCGGAGTGATGGTTGAGGCATCCGTAAACGCAACATCCAACCAAACAGCATTTTTACTGAAATGAGCCACAGGGGCCTGAAAATCAATGGGATTACCTGCATTGCTACCAATATTACCTGTACAATCTTTCATATTCGAAAATACAATCATGTAGGTAGTACCGGATTTTAAAGGCTTAGAAAGTGTCAGATTAACACAATACCCGGAACTGATATAAACAGAAGCCGGATTTCCAATGCCATGATCCATACTGTAATTGGATATATTTTTTAATGCCAAAGTATCTACACTTTCATTGAAACACAAACTGATATGCATGGAATCGGTTACCGTATAGGTGGCCATAACTGGGCCAGTAACATCCGTTGCAAACACACTGTTTTGAAATCCGGGTGTACCTCCGTCAGAATGATTGGAAGCAATCCAATTCACAGAACCCACACATGCTGAACCCAAAAATGGATCTATCTTTTCCAATGACCACCCACCGTTTTTCTTGCTGGCATCCTGATACCAGGTATCATAATAATGAACCGTATCCATAACAAGACCCTTTTCATTTTTCAGTACCAATAAGGCTCCCGTATTTACCAAAGAAGGAAACGAAGCCAAGGCATATACTGGCAAATTAGCACCATAGGCCGCCTGTCCGGCAACGGAAGTAAGCACCACAAAACTATCTGGCTCTATATCTATGGATGGCAATACTTTTACAGAACTTCCTGCACTGAAAGTCCAATTCAATAAATTAACCCGCATCGAGGTTCTATTGTACAATTCAACATACTCATAAGCAGGTAAATTTACAACAGGTGTTTCATCAGCCATCACCTCATTAAATTGCACATCCAAAGGTGATAAAACAGCATTGGAAAATGAATAAGGTACATTGCTGACCAGATTTCCTGAACAATCTGTAAGGTTTCCCAAAGTGATTGTATATACCGTATTGATAGCCAAAGGTGAGGAAAGTGTCAAATCAAGGCAACTGACATTCGCACTGTCTATTTGAACTGCCAATGGCTTGGCCATCCCGTTGTTAAAGGTGTATGAATTGATATTATTCCAGCCCCCTGAAACACCCTCACTCAAACAAACAACAATATGTGTGGAATCAATCACGCTAACACCATTGATAAAAGGAGCGGTTACATCTGCCTGTGTAGAATATACACTGTTTTGTGTGCCCGGCGTGCCACCCATCGTATCAACTGAGGCAATCCAATTCGGTTTGGAATAACATCCCAATGGATAATTGGGGTTTATCAATTCCAATGTCCATCCACCATTTTGCTTGTTTGTATTTTGATAATAGGTGAGATCATATTTGACAGAATCAATCACATTGCTTTTATCATCCTGTAAATACAAACTTGTACCTCCATTTATCAAGGCAGGCCAATTGGCAAGTCCCAAAGTAGGTCCGAAAGTACGGAAGATTGCACTGTCTGCATTGCTGCACAAAGTCAAATATGTACCCGGCATCAGCATATATGAAAACATAACCCCTATGGTTGATGATAAGGTTTTTATCTTCCATCCAGCCAAATCAATGGCCGTGGCGCTTCTGTTATACAATTCCACAAATTCAGCATTTGGCAAATGTACCTGTGGACTCGGGTCAGCAAAAATTTCATTGATAATCAAATCTTTAAATTTTGCTGTGGATGATGATCCCAAAGAAAACGTAAATGGCGTATTTCCAGAAACATTACCAGAACAATCACTGGCATTGATTAAGGTGATTCCATAGGTAATATTAAGAACCAATGCTTTTGAAAGTGTCAATTTTACACAATCTGTATTTACCGTATCCAAGACCGCAGCAGCAGGATTACCGATGCCATTGTCTATGCTATAGGTAGTGGTCAATCCAATTGCACTGCCGATTGATTCACTCATGCAAACATATAGATGCATCGAATCTATTACAGATACATTGTTAACAAATGGTGCGGTTACATCACCTGTTAATGAATAGACACTGTTTTGGTTGCCCGGCGTACCTCCTGAAGTATCTTTTGATGCACTCCAATTGTTAACCAATGGACAAGATCCTGTATAATTCGGATTGATTAACTCCATACTCCATCCACCAGCTTGCTTTACAGCATCATGATAAAAATTTAAATTATATTGAACTGAATCAATTAAGGTTCCCAAATTATCAGCAAGGTATAAAGTAGTTCCTCCATTGATAAGCGCAGGCCAAGAAGAAATACCCATCACCTGTCCATAACCACTGTATAAACTGGTATCAGATGATTTACATAAAATCAAATATTGGGAAGGTCCTAAAATTTTAGCTGCTAAAGTACCCGTGGTGGAAGTGCTTTTAAATTTCCATCCACTCAAATCCAAGGTCTTATTGCTTTGATTATAAATTTCGATAAACTCAGCATTGGGAAGCTTTACCTGTGGACTGGGATCGGCAAAAATTTCATTGATCACCACATCCTTAAAGGAAGGCAATACAGGCGCTACATAGGTAAAACTACCTGTATTATTCCCTGAAATCACATTCGCGTTTAAATCCTGAATAGTTGATGCCGTCAGGGTATACAGAACAGAAGAGGTAAAATTGGAAGAAAATACCAAATGAACCAAGGCATGATTTGCAGAATCCTGCTTGGCTTGTGTAGGATTACCCATTCCATTGTCTACCAAATAATTTGAAGCGGTCTGTGCTGATCCTATTTCAACAGCTTCTGAAAAAAGTACATCAACCGTTTGTATAGAAGTAGCTTGTACAGATTGAACCGTTGGTGGTGTCAAATCGATCACAATAGGCCCAACAACAAAATCATCAAAGAAATACTTATTGAAATTTGTGGCAGAATATTTTACCAAAACCCCGAAATAAGCACTTCCGCTGATACTTGCATCGGTTACTGAACCCTGTAAAATATAATTCGTTCCCGTGCCTCCTGCATCGGCATACAAATCCCACTGATCTGAAACACTCCTCACCACCTTTACTTTGGTAGGATTGTTAGAAGAACTGGCAATAAAGCCATTGGTACCATCAATAAGTATTGTGGAAGTACCACCCTGTTTTAAAAATAAAGAAACTTCATCATTTGTTCCCCCTATACGCACAAAATATCCATTGTTACTTCCACTTAATCTTGCACTGTCTGAGGTAAGAAAAACATCTGCATAATTGCCCGAAGTAGTTCCTGTCTTGGGATTTACATAAAATTCCCACTGGCAATTTGAAGAAGTTGCAGAAGCCGTAGACAGATAAATTACCGTACCCGTTACCCCTGGTCCATTGGAATTCAACTGTCCATTGACAATTTGCCAGCTGGAATTGTCACCTGCCCAAGCCGGATTATTGGTAAAATCACCATCTGCAAAATGATCATTCCACTGAGCAAACAATAAACCGGGTAATAAACAAATCATGCCCATGGCACCTGTAAGAATTTTTTTGATCATTCTGCTTATTTTAACATTTTATAAACAATTCAATGGATGAAAAGCATTCAGAAACTGCATTTTTTTTACTTTTGCTCCTTGTAACTGAATGAAAATTCGGGTAAAATTAGCATTCTTTGCAGATATTAACAAAAAGCCAAAAAATAAGGACTTAATTGACAAGATATCAGGGCAATAATTCCTTTTTTAAATATAATGAGGTCTAAATAAAATCAGACGATGAAAATAGCAGTTGTAGGTGCCACAGGATTAGTAGGTAAGGTGATGTTACAAGTACTTGAGGAACGTAATTTCCCCGTTTCTGAGCTCATTCCCGTAGCTTCAGAAAAATCTGTAGGGAAAAAAATACTTTTTAAAGGAAATGAATATACCGTAGTGGGCATGCAAGAAGCTATTGCAATGAAACCTGCCGTAGCCTTATTCTCAGCAGGGGGTAATACTTCCTTGGAATGGGCTCCAAAATTTGCAGAAGCCGGCATTACGGTTATCGATAACTCATCAGCCTGGAGAATGGACCCTGAAAAAAAACTCTTGGTACCTGAAATTAACGCCCACCTGCTTGGTCCAAAAGATAAAATCATTGCCAATCCCAATTGTTCAACCATTCAGTTGGTAATGGCCTTGGCCCCTCTTCACCAAAAATATCAAATAAAACGAATCATCATTTCTACCTATCAATCCGTTACCGGAACTGGGGTAAAAGCAGTACAGCAGCTCGAAAATGAAAGGGAAGGAATAGATGGGGATATGGTTTATAAGTATAAAATAGATAAAAATTGCATTCCCCAATGTGACGTTTTTACTGAAAATGGGTATACCAAAGAAGAAATGAAATTGGTGAACGAAACCAAAAAAATTATTGGAGATCAATCCATACGCATCACTGCAACAGCGGTTCGTGTACCGGTCATTGGCGGACACTCTGAAAGTGTCAATATCGAATTCGAAAAGGATTTTTCTGTAGAAAAAATCAGGGAAATACTGTCTTCCACACCGGGAATTGTCGTGCAAGATGATACGGACAAGTATATATACCCCATGCCGGCATTCGCCAAAGGAAAAGATGAAGTTTTTGTGGGCAGAATCCGTAGGGATGAATCCAATGATAACAGCCTAAATATGTGGATCGTTTCTGATAACCTTCGAAAAGGAGCCGCTACCAATGCCATTCAAATTGCAGAATATCTGCATAAGGCAGGATTGTTAGCCTAGTCTAATTTTCCTTATCCTCAGGAACCTTCACCCCGTCAAGTTTTCTTTCCTTCCCGTCTAGGTATAAAACCGTGAGAATCAAGGTACCATCTTCACCATAACTTTTCCATAGGCCTTCTCTAACCCCCATGCGATAGCTTCTCTCCTCCCGGATGTTGCCATTGCCATCATAAAATTTGTGCACCCCGTTTTCATTTCCCTCCACATAGTTCCCCTCAAAAGCAAGCTTCCCAGTATTAAAATATTGTTTCCAAAGTCCTTCTTCTTTATCCTCAGCATAATTCCCTTCGGCAATGTATTCCCCAATTTTATATTTCCAATGCCCCTCTTTTAGGCCTGCAACATATTTTCCCTCTAAAATAACCGTATTGCTATCACTATATTCCTTGGAATAATCATTTTCCTTACCATTTTTATAAACCTCTTCCCTACGGATATTGCCATTGGCAAAGTACCATTTCCAAGGACCCTCCGGTTTTCCGGCGATATAAGCACCAATCTGCTCCTCTTTTCCATTTTCATGATAAAATTTCCATAATCCGGTGCGCTTTCCATCTTTATACTCACCAACTCCTTTCAAAGCACCTCTGTTGTTTATACATGAATCCGTGCAATAATAGTATTCCTTCCACATCCCCTGTTCATAACCCTGCTCATCAACTATACCCTCTGCAAGAACCCTCCCTTTTCGGTATATTTGAGAGGACGTAATTTTTCCCTCTTCGCTATAATCCCTACTGGTACCTTCAGCAATATCTTTGTAATAACTGCCAATTCTTTTGTTACTTCCATTGGGATAAAATTCCCGCTTGATATCCAATTTGATATCCTCTTGCCTTTCTTCATTCTTAACAAACTCCCCATTCACATATTCTTCCCTCTTCACAATTCTACCATCGGGGGTAAATTCGCGAAAAATGCCATTTTTTTTATCATCAGTATAATTCCCATCCCAACGGGTCTGTAAGTTGCCATACAATTCCTTCCAAACACCTTGTTTCAGACCCATTTTATCACGTCTATTGATAAATTCCTGTTTATTTATGTACCCATTTCGGTAGGTTGTCAAAGTAATTATCAGGCTATC
>CANKSK010000004.1 GCA_947485425.1 Bacteroidota bacterium
TGGACTTGCAGTTACCAATTATGAAAAAGCCTTGGAATTAGACAAAACACTTTTAAAGGCCCATCTGAGAATTGGGCAG
This sequence comes from Bacteroidota bacterium, assembly GCA_947485425.1. Lineage (GTDB taxonomy): Bacteria > Bacteroidota > Bacteroidia > AKYH767-A > CANKSK01 > CANKSK01. The sequence continues at coordinate 80 of CANKSK010000004.1, forward strand.
CTCTATATTCGGGCACGCAACTACCCTGTTGCACAAAAATCCTTTGAAACTGCTATTGCCTTGGATGCGGGATATGCTCCGGCATATAGAGAACTTGGAGAAGTTTATTATTATCAAAAACAAACCGATAAGGCAACAGAATCTTATAAAAAATATCTCTCCTTGGCCGACCGCAATGTCAGCGCGTTAACCAGATATGCTTCTTTTCTATTTTTAACCAAGGATTATCCTCAGGTGATATCGACTATCAATGAAGTAAATCAAATGGATTCAAGCAATGCAACCATGATGCGATTACTTGCCTATTCTTCCTTTGAACAAGGAAAGTTTGATCAAGGATTAAAGTCTGCAGAAAGGTTTTTTCAAAAGATAAATCCGAATAAAATTATTTTCACAGACTATGAATATTACGGCAGATTATTAATTAAAAATGGCAAAGATTCTTTGGGCATCCTCACGCTAAAAAAAGCATTAAGCATGGACTCTACCAAAATCGATTTGCATTCGGACATTGCCTCAGCACTTCTTAAAACCAAAAAATATACAGAAGCCGCATCAGAGTATCAATACAAAATTAAAAACGCTAAAAATCCTACGGCTTTGGATTATTATTATTTGGGAAATGCCTATTTTTTCAATAAACTTTTTGATAAAGCGGACAGTGCCTTTTTAAGGGTCATAGAAATCAAACCCAATCTTCCTATAGGCTATTTATGGAGGGCAAGAGCCAATACTTCCATAGATCTAGAGGGAAAAGAAGGAAAAGCAAAACCCTATTATGAAAAATTTATTGAATTGGCAGAACCGGAATCCGAAAAAAATAAAAAAGACCTTTTAGAGGCCTATTATTATATGGGCGTTTATCTGATCAAAGCCGATCAAAATACCCTAGCCAAAACCTTTTTTGATAAAATATTAAAACTCGACCCTGAAAATAAAGACGCAAAAGACATTCTTAAAAAACTTGGAATCAAATGATAGCATCCATCAGTACCCCTAGCGATTATTTACCCATATTATTGCAATTTGGCCTTGCATTGGCCTTTGTTATAGCCGTTATGCTAATAACGCATCTTGTAGGACCCAAAAGAAAGGGTAAAGACAAACTAGAACCCTTTGAATGTGGAATTGAACCTACTGGCAATGCCCGACAGCCCTATTCGGTAAAATATTTTTTGGTAGCCATCCTCTTTGTGCTTTTTGACGTGGAGGTAATCTTTATGTACCCTTGGGCTGTCAATTTCAAAAGCTTGGGAATGACGGGTTTTATTGAAATGATATTGTTTGTAGCATTTTTACTGTTGGGCTTCTATTATATCCTAAAAAAAGGTGCTTTAGAATGGGAATAATTTGATTATAATTAGAAATAATAAATTACCTTTGCCGACGATTTAGCATTGGTTAAAAGTAAAAAAATGATGGAAACGGGAAATACAATATCAGGCTTGAAGTTGGAAACAGCTCCTGATGGTTTAGAGGGCCCCGGATTTTTTGCCACTCAATTTGACCGTGTAATCGGAATGGCCCGAAAAAACTCAATTTGGCCTCTTCCCTTTGCCACTTCCTGCTGCGGAATTGAGTTTATGGCCACTATGGGCTCGCATTATGATATGGCTAGATTTGGTGCTGAAAGGGTTAGTTTTTCACCTCGTCAAGCTGATTTATTGATGGTAATGGGCACCATTGCAAAAAAAATGGGACCGGTACTCAAACAAGTATATTTGCAAATGGCAGAACCTAGATGGGTAATTGCGGTTGGGGCTTGCGCTTCAAGCGGAGGAATTTTTGATACCTATAGTGTTTTACAAGGGATAGACAGAATAATACCTGTAGATGTATATGTTCCAGGTTGCCCGCCTAGACCGGAACAAATTTTGGACGGTTTTATGAAGATTCAAGAGCTTGTACACAATGAATCTTTAAGAAGAAGAAATTCAGAAGAATATAAACAATTGCTTGCCACATACGATATTAAGTGATAAAATGAATCGGCTGAACAATACTGAAATATTAGAAAAACTCAAATCAAAGTTCGGCACGGAAATTCTTTTTTCAGAAGAACCCTTTGGTTTGCTTACCATTTATATTGAGAAACAAATCATTAAAGATATGCTTCAATATCTTTATCAAGAAACCCATTTGGGCTTTCAATTTTTAACTGATTTATGTGGAATACATGATCCAAGTCAGGTAAATGCAGAGCTTGGCGTGGTTTACCATTTGCAGAATATGCGCACCAATACGCGCATCAGAATAAAATCATTTACAGCCTTATCAAATCCTAAATTTCCAACCGTAACCGATATATTTAAAACGGCCAATTGGATGGAGCGTGAAACGTACGACTTTTTCGGAATTATTTTCGAAGGTCATCCCAACTTAAAAAGAATATTAAATATGGATGACATGGTTGATTTTCCATTGCGAAAAGAGTTTCCGTTGGAAGACCAAACCAGATTAGATAAGGATGATAAAATGTTCGGAAGGTAAAATTTAAAAGGGTACAAAGCATACACTATGTCGCATATCAAACTTGATAAAGACTCGATAGAAAGAGAAACCACAACCCTAAATTTGGGACCTACACACCCTGCCACACATGGTGTTTTTCAGAATATTCTAGAATTAGATGGAGAAAGAATTGTAGGAGCGGATACAACCATTGGGTATATTCATCGTGCTTTTGAAAAAATTGCAGAACACCGGGCCTATTATCAGATTACACCTTTAACCGATCGATTGAATTATTGCTCCTCCCCCATCAACAATATGGGATGGCATACCACAGTAGAAAAACTATTCGGGATTCAAACCTCAAAAAGAGTTGATTACCTGAGGGTAATCATCATGGAGCTAGCCCGAATTTCAGATCACTTGATTTGCAATAGCATTTTAGGAGTTGATACCGGAGCCTATTCCGGTTTTCTTTATCTGATGCAGGAAAGAGAAAATATCTATGAAATATATGAGGAAATTTGTGGTGCCAGACTCACCACCAATATGGGTAGGGTTGGCGGATTTGAAAGAGATATCAACCCGATAGCCATTCGTAAAATCAGAGAATTTTTAAAAAGATATCCGAAAACACTTTCTGAATTTGAGAAGCTTTTTAATAGAAATCGCATTTTCATGGATAGAACGATTGACGTTGGAAAAATATCAGCTGAAAGTGCCTTAAACTATGGTTTTACTGGACCTAATTTAAGAGCATGCGGCGTAGATTATGATGTCCGGGTCATGGAGCCTTACTCTTCCTATCAAGATTTCGATTTCAGCATACCCGTAGGAAGCAATGGCGATGCTTACGACAGATTTATGGTTAGAAACAGAGAAATGTGGGAAAGCCTTAAAATCATTGGACAAGCCTTAGAAAATCTACCCGAAGGTTCTTATCAAGCAGATGTACCTGAATTTGTGCTGCCGCCCAAAGAAGAAGTTTATAATGATATGGAAGCCTTGATATACCACTTTAAAATAATCATGGGAGAAGTAGATGTTCCCAAAGGAGAGGTTTATCATTCAGTAGAAGGTGCAAATGGAGAATTGGGTTTCTATTTGGTGAGTGATGGTGGCAGAACACCATTCAGATTGCATTTCCGCAGACCTTGTTTTATCTATTATCAAGCATATCCCGAAATCATCAAGGGTAGCTTAATATCAGATGCCATTGTCACCCTAAGCGGCTTAAATGTGATTGCAGGAGAGTTAGATGCATAAGACAGAAAAGACATGAAAGAATCATCAAACCTATCATTTTCAGAACAAAGTTTACAAAAGGTCAAGGAAATTCTGAGTAGATATCCCCAAGGAAAAGAAAAATCTGCCTTGTTGCCCTTGTTACATATGGCTGAAGCGGAATTTGGCGGATGGCTTAGTCCAGAAGTAATGGATTATGTTGCCACCATTTTAAACATTCAACCGATTGAAGTGTATGAGGTGGCTACCTTTTATTCCATGTTCAATTTAAAACCTACCGGTAAATATGTCCTAGAAGTATGCAGAACAGGCCCCTGCTGCTTGCGTGGTGCCGAAAACCTTCTTGACAAGATCGAGGAAAAATTAGGCATCAAAGTAGGCGAAACCAGCGCTGATGGATTATTCACGTTGAAGACCGTTGAATGTCTTGCATCTTGCGGTACAGCTCCGATGATGCAAGTTGGTGACAAATATTATGAAAATCTGAATGAAGAAAATATAGAAACGGTTCTTCAATCCTTCAGAAACAATTAAATTCAGGATGGGCAAAAAACTATTATTTAAGCACATTGATGTTCCGGGAATCAAAGATTTTACGGTTTATAGGAGCAAAAACGGTTATGAGGCAGTAGAAAAAGCCCTCAAAACGATGAGTCCTGATGAAGTGCAAGAGGAAGTAAAAAAATCCGGCCTCAGAGGAAGAGGTGGAGCGGGATTTCCTGCCGGGATGAAATGGAGTTTCTTGGATAGAAAATCAGATAAGCCTAGATATTTGGTATGCAATGCAGATGAAAGTGAACCCGGAACCTTCAAAGACCGCTACCTCATCGAACATATTCCGCATCTTTTGGTTGAAGGCATGATTTTATCAAGCTATGCCTTGGGAGCAAACACTTCATACATTTATGTGAGAGGTGAAATGAAAACCCCTATTAAAATTCTCGAAAATGCAATATCTGAAGCCTATGCAAATGGCTTTTTAGGGAAAAACATTTTAGGAACTTCATATTCATTAGACTTATACGTGCAACCTGGAGGTGGTGCCTACATATGTGGTGAAGAAACCGCTTTATTGGAATCATTAGAAGGCAAAAGAGGAAATCCAAGGATGAAGCCTCCATTCCCCGCCATTTCAGGTCTATATGGATCACCTACGGTTGTCAACAATGTTGAAACCATTTCAGCTGTAGTTCCAATTATCAATGATGGTGGAGATGCCTATGCACAAATAGGCATTGGAAAAAGTACAGGTACCAAACTCATTTCAGCATGTGGCAACATCAATAAACCTGGGGTTTATGAAATTGAATTGGGTCTACCGGTAGAAGAATTTATTTTCTCTGATGAATATTGTGGTGGCATATGGAAAAACAAGCGATTAAAAGCTGTTGTTCCCGGTGGCTCTTCGGTTCCTATTCTTCCTGCAGAATTGATATTAAAAACCTTACAAGGTGAACCTCGCCTCATGAGCTACGAATCACTTTCTGATGGAGGATTTGCAAGTGGAAGCATGCTGGGTTCCGGTGGTTTTATCGTTTTTGATGAAGATGCATGTATCGTAAGAAATACATGGAACTTTTCAAGATTTTATCACCATGAATCTTGTGGACAATGCAGCCCTTGCAGAGAAGGCACAGGTTGGATGGAAAAAGTATTGCATCGGATTGAAAATGGTCACGGCAATGAAAGGGATATTGATTTATTGGTGGAAGTGGCAAAAAAAATAGAAGGAAATACGATTTGCCCGTTAGGTGATGCAGCAGCATGGCCTGTGGCAAGTGCTATCAGGCATTTCAGAGAAGAATTTGAATGGCATATAAGAGAGCCAAAAGAAAGCATGAAAAGAAATTATGGCATCCGCGAAAAATCAATTCTAGGAGCTTAAAAAACAAATTCCAACCTACAAGGAATTCACAAAATGGTTAAAGTAACAATAGATGGCATTGAAGTTGAAGTTGAAGAAAACACAACGATATTAAATGCAGCTCGCAGAATTGGTGGTGACGTAGTTCCACCAGCCATGTGTTATTATTCAAAATTAAAAGGCAGTGGAGGCAAATGCAGAACCTGTTTGGTAAAGGTTTCTCAGGGATCAGCGAAAGATCCCCGTCCAATGCCCAAACTGGTTGCATCCTGCTCTACCATGGTTCAAGATGGTATGGTAATACTCAATTCTACCTCTCCTGAAGTGGTAGATGCCAGAAAATCAGTTGTGGAATTTCTTTTGATAAATCATCCTTTGGATTGCCCGGTTTGTGACCAGGCAGGAGAATGTGATTTGCAAAATCTAACCTATGCGCATGGCCTTTCAAAAAGCAGATACGAAGAGGAAAGGCGAACCTTTGAAAAGATTGATATCGGCGAACATATACAGTTGCATATGACCCGTTGTATCCTCTGTTACCGATGTGTGTATACAGCAGATCAAATAACCGATAAAAGAGTTCATGGTGTGCTCAATCGGGGCGATGCCTCTGAAATTGGCACTTATATAAAAAATGTTATCGAGAATGATTTTTCTGGTAATGTGATAGATGTATGCCCTGTAGGCGCATTAACAGATAAAACCTTCCGATTCAAGCAAAGGGTATGGTTTAGCAAGCCCATGGATGCCCATAGAAATTGTTCAAAATGCTCAGGAAAAGTAGCATTATGGATGAAAGGGAATGATATCTTAAGGGTAACGGGAAGAAAAAATAGCTTTGGTGAAGTAGAAGAATTTATTTGCAACGAATGTAGATTTGAGAAGAAAAAAACTGAAGATTGGACTATAGAAGGTCCAAGACACATTAGCAATCATTCTGTGATTTCTCAAAATCACTATGAGAATACCTTTAAAGCAAAGCTTGCTTCCCGTCAACCTAAAGAAATTTATGGCAATAAAGATTCTGCGGAAAAATAAACATAAGTGTGTCAATATTACACTATGGTGTAATATTGACACACATAAAGGCAAAATGATATGATTTTAGATATAGCATTCATAATTTACAAACTAATTCTCATTGCAATTATATTTGGAATTTCACTTTTTATTGCCATGTATGCAACCCTCGCAGAAAGAAAAATAGCAGGTTTTATGCAGGACAGACATGGCCCTAATCGTGCTGGACCTTTTGGAATGCTACAACCCCTTGCCGATGGTGTTAAGTTATTTTTTAAAGAAGAAATAATTCCCGGTGATGCCAATAAGAAATTATTTATCCTAGGTCCATGCATTGCCATGATAACCGCATGCATGACCAGTGCCGTAATTCCATGGGGAACAACCTTGGAAATTGGCAATAAATCCCTACCCTTAGTTGTAACCGATTTAAACATCGGCATTCTTTATGTTTTTGGAGTGGTATCTTTGGGTGTGTATGGCATCATGTTCGGAGGCTGGGCCTCAAACAATAAATTTTCTTTATTGGGAGCCATTCGCGCATCCTCACAAATGATCAGTTATGAAATTGCCATGGGCTTCGCCATCATTTCTCTTCTATTGGTTACCGGAAGCTTAAGCTTAAAAGAAATTGTTGAAGGCCAGGCTAACTCGCATTGGAATATTGTTTACCAACCGTTGGGATTTCTAATCTTTATCATTTGTGTATTTGCTGAAACCAACCGCACTCCTTTTGATTTGCCGGAATGTGAAACATAATTGTTAGGCGGATATCATACCGAATATAGCAGCATGAAACTAGGATTTTATTTGTTTTCAGAATACATCAATATGTTTGTGGCCTCTGCGGTGATGGCTACCTTGTATTTTGGAGGCTATCATCTGCCCTTTATATCAGGTTTAAACTTACCACATAATCTGATAGCCATGATCGGGGTAGCAGCATTATTTATCAAAATATTCCTGTTCATGTTTTTCTTTATGTGGGTTAGATGGACGATACCTAGGTTCCGCTATGATCAATTGATGAATCTGGGATGGAAAATATTAATACCATTGTCGATTTTAAATTTATTAATTACCGGCTTAGTTATTTTATTGGTGAAGTAAAAAGGACAATAAGCAAAGAACATATCAAATGGAACCACTAACATCAAGAGCCCAAGTTGTAGAAAAGAAGAAAATGAATCTCTGGGAGAGGATGTATCTGCCTGCCATTGTTGGTGGTATGGCAATTACGCTCAAACATTTATTTAAAAAGAAAGTCACCGTAAAGTATCCCGAACAAAAAAGAGAATTTAGCAAAGTTTGGAGAGGTCAACATGTATTGAAGCGTGATGATAATGGTGCGGAAAGATGCACGGCATGTGGTTTATGCGCCCTCGCCTGCCCTGCCGAGGCCATCACAATGGATGCTGCAGAACGTAAACCTTCAGAAAAAAATTTATATCGGGAAGAAAAGTATGCGGCAAGATATGAAATTGATATGCTCAGATGCATTTTTTGCGGACTATGTGAAGATGCCTGCCCTAAAGAAGCCATTTTTCTAAGAGATGATAAAATTGTGATGTCAGAATTTGGAAGAAAACCATTTGTTTATGGAAAAGATATTTTGGTTGAACCCATGGATCCAACAAAAAGAATTGATATTTCAGCAAGACAGAAAAAAACATTTTAGCACAATCCTATGGTATCTATATTTTATTTTCTAAGTTTTCTAGCCGTCATCAGTGCCTTTATGGTGGTTATTGCCAAAAACCCCATACACAGCGTACTTTATCTTATCATGACCTTTTTTGCTATTGCTGGTCACTATGTTTTGATGAATGCACAATTTTTAGCAGTCGTAAATATTATTGTTTATGCAGGCGCCATCATGGTTTTGTTCTTATTTGTCATCATGCTATTGAATCTAAATACAGATGCAGAGCAAAATAAATCCATACTCATTAGACTTACTGGAATCGTTGCAGGAGGCATACTGATGATTACACTCATTGGTGCCTTTAAGCAAGTAAGTATTGTAAAAGATACCACATTCTATGCCTCCGGACAAGCCTATGATATCGGTTTGGTTAAAAATTTAGGTAATACTTTGTTTAAAGAATTCCTGGTACCCTTTGAATTGTCATCCATCTTATTCCTTGCAGCAATGGTAGGTGCGGTAATGTTGGGAAAAAAAGATATAAAATAAAGATCTACAAATATGGAAAACGGAATTTCAACCATAACGCAAATCATACCACCGAACTTTTATCTGATTTTAAGTTCGCTATTGTTTTGCATTGGCATTATTGGGGTATTAATACGAAGAAACATCATTGTAGTATTTATGTCCATAGAGCTGATGTTGAATGCTTCCAATTTATTGATGGTTGCCTTTTCGTCCTATCGCTCCGATGGAGCTGCACAGGTCTTTGTATTCTTTTCCATGGTGGTTGCTGCTGCAGAAGTGGCCGTGGGACTGGCTATTATTGTCATGATTTATCGCAATATACATTCCATTGATATTAAAGAATTAAGTAAATTAAAATGGTAGAACACCTCTCTCGTTACACCATTTAAAATCAGAATTTCAGATATGAATCAACTCATTATTTTCATACTTTTACTTCCCTTCCTTGGCTTTATCATCAATGGATTAGGAGCCAAAAAAATTTCTCGAAACCTTGCCGGTATCATAGGCAGTGGAACCGTGTTGGCATCATTTATTCTTTCAGTTGTTGCCTTCAATGGAATCCTGCAAGGAAGTCTACCCTCATCACCCGTTTCTTTGTTTACTTGGATTGAGGCAGGTAATCTCCGCATTCCATTTTCTTTTCTTGTGGATAGACTTTCTGTATTGATGATGATGATTATAACAGGAGTCGGATTTCTAATCCATGTATATTCAATAGGATATATGAAGGAAGATGAGGGATTTGGTAAGTATTTCAGCTATTTAAATTTATTTACCTTCTCCATGTTGCTATTGGTAATGGGTAGCAATTTTGTGGTGATGTTTATTGGTTGGGAAGGCGTAGGTCTTTGCTCCTATTTGCTGATAGGTTTTTGGTTTAAAAACAACGCCTACAACAATGCTGCTAGCAAGGCTTTCATTATGAACCGCATTGGCGACCTTGGATTCCTTCTTGGCATATTTCTCATCTACCATACCTTTGGTACTTTGGAGTATTCTGCAGTCTTTGAAAAAGCAAAAATGTTACCTTCAGGGGATTCAACGCTACTTTGGATAACCCTATTTCTCTTTATTGGAGCTACCGGAAAGAGTGCACAAATCCCATTATATACATGGCTACCGGATGCAATGGCAGGGCCTACACCCGTTTCCGCTTTAATACATGCAGCAACCATGGTAACGGCAGGTATATACATGATTGTGAGGTCTAATATCATGTTTACATTGGCTCCATTTACGATGGGTATCATATCTATAGTTGGACTTTTAACCGCTTTGACAGCAGCCTTGATAGCCATTTCACAAACCGATATTAAAAAAGTTTTGGCCTACTCAACGGTGAGTCAGTTGGGATATATGTTTTTAGCTTTGGGTGTTGGCGGTTATTCTGCTGCTATGTTTCATTTGATGACCCATGCTTTCTTTAAAGCCTTGCTCTTTCTAGGAGCAGGAAGCGTGATACATGCCATGAGCGGCGAACAGGACATACGCAACATGGGTGGATTAAAAAAATATACGCCCATTACCTTTATCACTTTCTTTACTGCTTGCCTTGCCATTTCCGGTATTCCGCCATTTTCAGGATTTTTCTCCAAAGATGAAATTCTAGCACATGTATATGCAAGCAATCCTATTTTATGGATTTTCGCCGTTATTGGCGCTATGATGACAGCTTTCTACATGTTCAGATTGTTGTATTTGGTATTCTACAGAGACTTTAAAGGCAGCGATAAACAATTGTCCCATCTGCATGAATCACCCTATGTGATGACTATTCCGCTAATCGTTTTGGCTATACTATCCTTTGCGGGTGGATTTATAAACATTCCGGAATCTTTAGGCGGAACAGCGGCATTCAAGCATTATCTAGATCCGATATTGGAAGCATCTAACCAAATGCATTCATCCATTAATGAATTAAGCCATCAAGCGGAATATGTGCTGATGGCTATATCCATTTGCGTGGTTGTCCTTTCTATCTTGTTCGCCAGACAAAAATATTATGTAAGAGGCGAAGAGCCTGCCATGGAAAAAGAAAACCTGCCTATGATGGTGAGACTTACCAGAAATAAATTTTATATCGATGAAATTTATGAAGCATTGGTTGTTAAACCTATTCATCTGTTCGGAGATTTCCTGTTGAGGGTTATAGAAAAACTAGGTATAGACCGTTTGGTGAATGGCATTGGAAATTCCGTGATTTTTAGTAGTAAAAATGCAAGACTTCTTCAAACAGGAAATACCGGATTCTATTTATTTGCTATGGTTTTCGGAATCATTATCATTCTCTTATTTAATCTCATTCGATGAAAATGGTGTGTTAAAAAGACACACATAAACATATATTAAAATGATTACAATATTTATTTTATTTTTCCCATTGCTCGCTTCCCTCCTGTTTTTATTTTCAGGTAATGAAAATGCAAAAAAAATTGCTTTAGGAATATCAGTCATAGAGCTGGCAGTAAGTATTTTTGCAGCCATTCAATTTATTCCGGATTCAAATGTTCAATTTGCTTTGCATGTGGATTGGATTCGCACTTTGGGCATTTCCTTTCATGTGGGTATGGATGGTATCAGTTTATTGATGGTGCTTTTAACCTCTTTTCTTGTTCCCATTATCATCTTATCTTCCTTCAGCAAAGAATATGCAAATGCAAAATCATTTTACTTTTTGATTCTTTTAATGGAATGCGGATTGCAAGGTGTATTTCTATCACAGAACACATTTTTGTTTTACATTTTTTGGGAGGTGGCTCTCATTCCTATTTACTTCATCGCAGCCCTTTGGGGAGGCGATAAACGTATTCAGGTGACACTTAAATTTTTTATCTATACCATTCTTGGCAGTTTATTTATGCTGATCGCGTTTATCTATTTATACCTTCAATCGCCCACGCAAACGATGGATTTTCAATCCCTCTATCAAATTGCGCTAAGCAGAAGTACGCAAGGAATTCTATTTTGGGCTTTTTTCTTGGCTTTTGCCATCAAGATGCCCATATTTCCTTTTCATACTTGGCAACCAGACACCTATGCAGAAGCTCCCACACCGGGTAGTATGCTTTTATCCGGCATTATGCTAAAAATGGGTGTTTATGGTGTTATCAGATTTATTCTGCCCATGTTGCCTCTTGGCATGGAAGATTGGGGAAATACAGCTATTGTTTTATCCGTGATTGGTATTGTATATGGTTCGCTCATTGCAATGGTGCAAAAAGATTTGAAAAGACTCATTGCCTATTCTTCTATTGCGCATGTGGGATTGATTTCTGCAGGCATCTTCACTTTGAATGCGCAAGGATTAACAGGAGGAATTATTCAAATGTTAAGCCATGGTCTTTGTGTAGTGGGATTATTTTTTGTAGTGGACCTGATCAAAAAGAGAACAGGAACCCGCATCATAACAGAGCTTGGAGGTATTGCGGAAAAATCACCTGCGCTTGCCATCTATTTTATGATAATCATGCTTGGAAGCATTGCCTTGCCCCTAACAAGCGGTTTTATTGGTGAGTATCTGATGCTGACAGGCCTTTATGAGTATAATCCATATCTCGCAGGCATTGCGGGATTGGGAATTATTTTCGGCGCCGTTTACATGTTGAACATGTATAAAAGAACGATGTATGGCCTATCTCCTCTTCAAAGCAGCGAATTTAAATCCTTGAGTATGGCTGAAAATACGGCATTGTTTGCATTAAGCGCAAGCATTCTTTGGATTGGTATTTATCCTGAAACATTTTTACACCTCGCAAGACCAGCAGCAAATCATTTGCTTGAGATTGCAAAACATTAAAATAATTCCCTTATTCCATCAATACGCAAAAGAATTAAAGACTTATAGCTCATGACAACGATTGTATTGCTTTCATTATTAGGGCTGATTACATTAATCACCGGACTGTTTACCATCAAAAGATATATTCTGCCCATTGTCGTTTCAGGGCTATTGGTTGTATTTGCGATACACACATCATCCATATCCATCATCAATGAAAATGGACCGATGTTTAACAACATGATGAAGTTTGATCAGTTTTCTATTTTATTTTCAGGCCTGATCCTATTATTGACTGTATTGATTGTTTTTCAGACCCAAAAGTTTGAGGGGGAAACTGACATCCCTTTGCCTGAATTGCTCACCTTATTTTTATTTGCCATTACAGGGGCCTTGATTATGGTTTCCTATACCCATTTGGTGATGCTCTTTTTAGGCATTGAAACCCTTTCCATTTGCTTATATGTGCTTGCAGGAAGCAGGCGCAGCGAGTTAAGCTCCAACGAAGCGGCGATGAAATATTTTCTGATGGGTGCCTTTGCCTCAGGCTTTCTTTTATTTGGCATCACCCTCATTTATGGTGCCACCGGAAGTTTTCATTTGGCAATGATTTCAGCACAAATACAAAATCCGGCCATTGCCAATTCGCCCATGCTCATTGCAGGCATACTAATGGTACTTATCGCCTTAGCCTTTAAAGTAGGTGCCGTTCCCTTTCATTTTTGGACACCGGATGTATATGAAGGTTCCCCTACCCTTGTTACCTCATTTATGGCCACGGTAGTAAAAACAGCAGGATTTGCCGCATTTTTCAGACTCTTCTTTTTGGCCTTTTCACACACCCCTCCGATGTGGAATCAAACGCTTTGGGTGATCTGCGCACTAACGATGACCCTTGGAAATATAACAGCCATTTATCAAAATCAAGTAAAAAGAATGATGGCTTATTCTGGTATTGCCCATACAGGTTATATGCTGATGGCTATTCTAGCTTTAAATCAGGTTGCGGTATCGGGTATTCTATTTTATGCCACCGCCTATGCTTTGGCTACCATTGCACTTTTTGCCGTCTTTATTACATTACAAAAAAATTACAAACTCGATTCCATAGAATCCTTTAATGGCTTTGCTAAGAAAAACCCTTTCGCTGCATTTGTAGTTGCGGCCTCCCTGTGTTCCCTTGCCGGTATTCCACCTTTGGCAGGCTTTTTCGGAAAGTTCTATATTTTTTCTCTCGCACTAAAACAACAAAATTTTTGGTTGGTTATCATTGCCATCATCAACTCCTGTATTTCAGTGTATTATTATTTCAGAATCATCGTTGCCATGTATATGAAAAAAGCCATGGATGAGCAAACCATAGAAATCGACCGAATGAGTTATTTGGTATTGATTATTTGTATGCTTGCAAGTTTGGTATTGGGTTTATTTCCAGATCTGATTTTAAGCTTAAATGCCTAAATTCCAAGGGTAGATTTTTCCTCCAAAATTCAAAACCACGCATCCCAAATTTTTATAGGACCTATTGAAAAATAAGAATTCAATAATGGTTTATATATTTCAATTTGTGGATTGAATGGCTTTCATTCTAAATTCAAAGCCTCCGGTCAAATTTCCGGTGTTCAAGTCTTTTTCATAGTGAATCATTTCGTAATGAATGAGACCCATATGTTTGGCATACTTTTCTTCTTTCCAATTGGTTTCAAGGCCATTAACCTCATCTTGTTGAATTACGGTAAGACTTGAATCGGTAGAAATATTTTTATACGCATAAGGAATATGGATATCCGTATAGGTAAATTCGCTTTCACCAAGAATATTATAGCTATTGCCATTCCAATGTTTTTGAGATTTTATTGGAAATGCAAGGTTCACATAGGTATAATTGTCTTCTTTCCAATGCAAGGCATCCTCGAGTAAATTTGCAGTACATATTTTCCATGGTTCCCAAGCGGCTGTATCATTCAGTCTTTTCGAACGCTCAAAAACATAGGTTAGTCGATTTGAATTGTCATAAAAAGTAGTCTTGATAACATCCTGCACCTGAAATTTGACTTTACGGATATGCACAGAATCATTGGCATCCAAAGAATACCTTACCGAATCTGCTTCATACAGAATGGTATGGCCTAAATTCAATGGAAAATAGGCATAACCCATGTCTAAAGGCGCGATTATACTATCCTTTTTGCATGCAGCAAAAAAACAGAGCATAAACACCCCCAATAACATATATAAATATCTCTTTATCAATATCTTAAGCAAAAAGTAATTTTTGATTTTTCCCATCCGATTTTCTACATACGATTCCCTAGGAAACCCGCCTTGTACGAAAACAGCTTCAAAAAGTTATTTTACAAAAAATGCACCAAAAAGGATGAATTACACAATAAATCCACCACCCAAAAGATCGTTTTCTTCGTAAAATACGGCCGATTGACCTGCTGCCACTGCTTTTACCGGTTTATGAAAAACCACTTGAATCTGATCACCTACCTGACTGAGTGTACTCAGGGAACCAGGATCTTTGTATCTTATTTTGGTCAAAGATTCCATTCCGGCATCGATTGTGGGATATTTGATGAGATTGGGATTTCGCACGAACATTTCCTGTCTATCCAGCTCTTCAAAAGGCCCCAAGGTAACGGTATTGGTTTTGGGTTCAATACCGGTGACGTACATGGGCTCACCAAGGGCAATTTCAAGGCCTTTGCGCTGCCCAATGGTGTAAAATGGATATCCTTTATGTTTCCCTAAAATTTTGCCCTCACGGGTGATAAAATTGCCGCCATCTACTTTTTCTTCAAGATTGGGCACATGATTTTTTAAAAAGGCGCGATAATCGTTATCAGGCACAAAA
>CANKSK010000005.1 GCA_947485425.1 Bacteroidota bacterium
AAGTTCTGTATTGGGCTTTTCAGTGAAGGTTTTCACTTTGCAAACACGATGATCAGCATCGCATAAATCGTTATTGAATTGGATATAGCCATAACCGGTATCAGGTCTTCCGGGTTTAATGCCCAACGTAACCAGATCATCATTTTTTTCTGTGAAATCGAAGGCATTGTTGATGGCTTCACAAAAAGCTTCTTCTTTGAGAATAATATGGTCAGAAGGAGCCACCACAATATTGGCATCTTGGTTGAGTGCGTAAATTTTATGCGTGGCATAGGCAATGCAAGGTGCGGTGTTTCTTCTTGAAGGTTCTCCTACAATCTGCAAAGGAGAAAGTGAAGGCAATTGTTTTTTGACAAGATCAAGGTAGGTGTCATTGGTAACCACAAAAATATTTTCTGCAGGGCAAATATTTAAAAATCTTGCATAGGTTTGCTGCAAAAGGCTTTTTCCATTTCCTAGAATATCCAGAAACTGTTTGGGATGTGCTGTTCGGCTCATGGGCCAAAATCTGCTCCCAATGCCACCGGCCATTATAATACAATATCTGTTCGTGTTCATAAATGTAGGTAAACAAATTTAATTTGATATCCCTTATTGGGATAACTTGGTTAAGGCTTCTTTTAGTTTTTTCATGATCATTTCTACCTCTTCTAATTTACAATTCCCAACAGATAGTCGATACCAGGTGGAGTCGGGAGAGGATCCGAATGCATAAAAAGGAACAATGGCAAAACCCGCTTCTTCAAGCAAATAGGCTGTAATATCTTTGGTTTCTTTTAATACTATTCCTTGTTCCGTTTTTAAATTTTTCAGGTCAAATTTTATCGTCAAATAAATAGCGGCCTGAGGTTCAATGGCATGAACGGGAAATCCTTCTTTCTGAAGTTTAATAAATCCACTATAAAAGGCATTTAAGCGCTCGTGTACTTCATTCTTGAAATGCGTTAAATAGTTTTCTAGCTGTTCTTTTTCATTTAAAAATCGGGCTACTGCGTATTGCTCTGCTTTTGGAGCCCATGCACCGATATGCCCAAGGATGGTCTTCATTTTTTCGATAATTTCTTTCGGCCCAAATGACCACCCCACACGGATACCGGTAGCGGCAAATGCTTTTGATGCACCATCCACAAAAAGGGTATAGTTTTTAAGTTCGGGCACCAAACTTACTGGATTATAGTGCTTGGTATTGCCAAACGTTAGTACCCAATAGATCTGATCATAAAGAATATACAAGGGTTTCTCTCCATTTTTCCTTCTTTTATTTTCACTTAATACCATCTCACATATTTCTTGAAGACCTTCGGAGGTAAAAGTGGTACCGGTGGGATTTAATGGAGAACACAATGCCAACAGGCAGGCATCTTTCAAAAAAGGTCTGATTTCATCGGCCGTAGGCATAAAGTTATTTTCCGCCTTTGTTTCGATGTATATGGAGTCTGCTGCTGTTAAATGACAATAGTGATTATTATTCCAAGAGGGAACTGGTACAATCACTTTTTCTCCCTTATCAAGCAAAGTTTGGAAAAGGGTATAAATCAAGGGCCTGGCTCCTGCTGCGATTAATATTTCATCAGAAGAATAGGATAAGCCTTGAAAGGTATTGATAAAATTGGCAACTGATTTTCTCAATTCAGGAATTCCATTGGCCGGGGGGTAATTGGTTTGGCCTTCCATATAGGCAGAGATAATCTCATCGCGCATCAATTCTGGAATGGGAAAAATTTTGGGGTTGAAATCACCAATGGTTAAATTGTGTATTTGAGCCCCTTTTATTATTTTTTCATTAACCTCAGCAGCTATTTTAATAATTTCTGAACCGATTAGATTTTCAGCCATTTCTGAAAAAATCAAATCGGGAAGCATCGAGGTAGAACTTTCAAAAGTCATTTCGCGAATTTTAGGGTTTTCATGAGATACTTGGGGCAAAGATAACTTTATTTTCAGTTTTAATAGGGAAGTATATATCTTCTACGCTTCTTCATAGGAAGTAATTTCAGCAAGGGGATGCACCAAATACAGATGCTTTCCTCCATATTCTGTGCATTTGTACAATTTTTTGATTTTGGGTCCTTTTATGAATTTTTTGCCATTTTTTAGCATAAAAACAGCGTTTTCTGGTAAATCTTCAACAAAAATGGTGTTTTTCCCGTCGTATTTGACCAAAACCTTGGATAGTTTCACATCTGTGCAACTGGCTGCGGCAGGGTTTTTTATATAGTTTTGGAGCTCAATCAAGATGTCCTCAGGAAAAATACCCTCATGTAAAAAGGGATCCATCAATATCTGGAATTCTTGCTTCCATTCCTTGCCGTGAGGGGCAATATTTTTGTATTTGACAAATGAAGTCAGGTGTGCTACCTCATGAACAAAGGTGATTAGAAAATGGTATTTGTTTAGATCGTGGTTAATGGAGATGCGATGTCCATGCCCATTGCCGGGCAGGCGGTAATCTCCTGATTTGGTATATCGGCTTTTGGTGATGTTCACCTTGATTTTATATCCCACAATCCATTCTGCTACCTGTTCTACGGCGCCTTCCGGAATAAATTGGATAAGGATTTCGTGTAAGCCGGGTTTCTTGTTCAAGAAGTTTCTTTTTTTGATAGCAAATTTAATAATTAATAAAAAAACAGCTTATCGATTTGCCAGAATAAAAGGATTTCTATACTTATTTTAACAGCTGAAAGGTCAAAGTGCTGATGGCGTATGCCAAACCACTCATATATAAAATTTGTATCAAAGGCCATTTCCATCCACCCGTTTCTCTGTAAACCACCGCAACAGTACTCATACATTGCATAGCAAAGGCATAAAACAACATCAAAGAAATACCCATTGCCAGGGTAAATAAGGGTTGTCCCGTTTTTGGATTTTTTTCATTCAACATTTTATCTCGAATGCCTGAAATACCGGTATCCTCTTGGCCAATGCTGTAGATGGTAGACATCGTTCCCACAAAAACTTCCCTAGCCGCAAATGAGGTAACAAGGGCAATGCCGATCTTCCAGTCAAAGCCCATCGGGCGAATGAGGGGTTCTATGGATTTTCCAATGATGCCTGCATAAGATGCTTCTAACTTTTCTGCACGCATGCGTTTTTTTAATTCTTGGGATTCTTTTTTATTGACATGCATACTTTCTGTCTGAAACCTTTGGGTAATTTCAGTAAACTTTTTCTCGGGCCCATAGGTTGAAAGCACCCATAAAATGATGGAAATAGAAATGATGATTTTTCCGGCATCAAAAAGAAATATTTTTACTTTATCTACCATGGCAAAAATGACATTTCTCATTTGGGGAATTCTGTATATAGGCATTTCCATAACGAAATAGCTTTTTTCTTTTGCTTTTATCAGAAAATTCATCAGCCAGGCCGAACCCAATGCGGCGATAAATCCCAACAAATACAGAAGCATCAATACCAAGCCCTGCAGATTGATGCCATAGATGCTTTTTGAAGGAATCACCAGAGAGATAATTAGCGTGTATACCGGTATTCTTGCCGAGCAACTAATCAGTGGGGTTACCAAAATGGTAATCAATCTTTCTTTTTTGTTTTGGATGGTTCTTGCCGACATGATGGCCGGAACCGCACATGCAGCGCCACTCATGAGGGGAATCACCGATTTCCCGTTTAACCCAAAGCGTCGCATCAGTTTATCCATCAAAAAACTTCCTCTAGACATATAGCCGGTATCTTCCATGAGGGTTATAAACATAAATAGCAAGGCAATTTGAGGGATGAAAATAACAATTCCACCCAGGCCCGCCATAATGCCGTTCACAATCAGGTCTCTGAGAACACCTTCCGGCATCGACTCATTGATCATTTCCCCAACCCTGCCGAAGATCTCTTGAAAAAAGGCCATCGGATAGGCGGACCAAGAAAAAATGGCCTGAAAAATCATAAATAAAATACCGAAAAAGAATACATATCCCCATATTTTGTGGATGAGCAACTTATCGAGTTTATTGGTGAAGTTTTTTCTGCTTTCTTCTAGTGGTTTGCGGACACATAATGTCAACAATTGACTGATTAATTCATATCTTCTGAGTGTTTCTTTTGCTTGCAAGGAATCTGTCTTTATGGGATTTCTTTCCATAAAAAGTTGAATGCGACTTTGCTCAACACCGCTTAATTTGGCAAAACCCAGATTTACTAGGGTTTGAAAGGCGATGTATGGATCTTCTAGTCCTAATTCCACAGATGCCTTTTGCAAAAGGGGGCCAGCGACTTCTTGAATATCGATAAAGCCTTGTTTTTTGAGAAGAACATCCGAAAGAAGAAGTTCTTTTAATTTATCTACCCCTTGGTTTTTCAATGCATTCATCGAAACAACCGGAATTCCCAACTCTTCTTGCAGCTTTTCGGTGTTGATGGAAATTCCTTTGGCTTTTACCAAATCCATCATGTTTAAGGCGAGAATAACAGGAATTTTTAAGTCGATAATCTGCGTACACAGAAACAAACTCCTTTTTAAATTTGAAGCATCTGCTACCAAAATGGTGCAGGCAGGATGTTGAGAATTGTTTTTATCAAAAAGAACCGAAAGGGGTATTTCCTCATCAGGAGATTGGGGATAGATGCTATAGGTGCCCGGCAAATCAGTAACCTCGATTTGTAAGGAATCTCCATTTTGAGCAGGAATTTGAAATACGCCTGTTTTTTTTTCAACAGTTACACCCGGAAAATTGGCCGTTTTTTGATTCAGGCCCGTCAATAAATTAAACAAAGTCGATTTTCCGCTATTGGGGTTCCCGATGAGGGCTATTTTTTTTTCGATAATCACGCCGCTTGTGGTTCTTGTTCAGTAGATACTTTTTGAATTTGAATGTAGAAGGCCTCATCCAAGCGCAAACTCAATTTATAATCGGAAACTGAAATGGCTATTGGGTCTCCCAATGGTGCTATATTTTCCAAAGTAATGTGCTCGCCGGGAATGCAACCCATTTCAAACAATTTGATTCGGATTGGACTTTCATCAATGGATAGAATGATTGCCTTTTCGCCTTTTTTGAGTTCCGATAAATTCATAGAATGGATATGATGGGATTGGAATTCAAACTTCTTATTTAGAATTGTTATAAATAATGACAAAAATACTCAAAATAAAAATATTAGAAATGAATTTAATCATGATTTATTTTTTTAACAGCGACCTCCTGATCGTGAATACATCGTTATGAGGAAATTGTTGTTAAAGAGATACTTTTTTTTGGAAGATGCTGGGCCTCATCGGAATGATTCTTGCGGGGATGCATGTTCCCGAATGAAGGGCAATCACATTTTTTCTTAAAAACAAAGCAGGACGTAAAAGACATCAGATGTATAGATATCAAAACGAGATAAATGATTTTTTTCATGCGAAAGGAGATGCTTTTAAGGAATGGAGGCTTGAAGGGCACAAAGATATACAATATAAATAAAGACTAAATATGATTTGCATGGGCTAAAAATACTTGGTATACTGATTTTGATTCTTGCAAATAAGCCCAAATGTATTTTGGATAGATATATTTTCATGGTGAATGCATCGATTTGTCACTACATACAAGTAGATGAAAGGAATAATTTGTATTTTCGGGCGCATTTTTATGTGTTAAGCGTTTGATTGCTTCCCATACAAAAATAGAAACGGCAATCACCCATCAAGAAAAGGAAATAGAATGAATATGTTGTATCATTTCGGTAAATACTGGCTTTTTATGAAAGCTTTGATTGAAAAACCGGAAAAATTTGATGTATATAGAAGACAGGTAGTGAAGGAGATGGAATCAATTGGTTTTGGTTCTTTGGGTATTGTGGCCATTATTTCCATGTTTATTGGTGCGGTCATTACCATCCAAACTTCTTATAATCTTCTGAGTCCTTTTGTCCCCTTGTATGCAGTCGCTGTGGTTGCAAGAGATTCCATTATTATTGAATTTTCACCTACCATTATCTGTCTTGTTTTGGCAGGGAAAGTGGGTTCTAGTATTGCCTCTGAATTGGGTACCATGCGGGTAACCGAACAAATTGATGCCCTTGAAATTATGGGTATCAATGCCTCGGGATATTTGGTACTTCCCAAGATTATCGCTGCGGTTATCATCTTGCCCTTTATTGTTGTTTTGAGCATGGTATTGGGAATTCTTGGTGGATTAATTGGAGGTGTGGCATCAGGTGTGATTTCTGCTGTCGAATTTGCCCATGGTCTACAGGTTAGATTTGTCCCCTTTAACGTCACCTTTGCTCTCACCAAAACGGTATTTTTTGCCTATATTATTACTAGTGTTCCTGCTTTTCATGGATTTTATGCAAAAGGGTCTGCTTTGGAAGTAGGCAAAGCCAGTACCCGTGCGGTTGTTTACAGCAGCGTAGCGCTTTTGGTTGCTGATTATGTGCTCACCCAAATTTTTCTGGCATGATAGAAATAAAAAATGTCAACAAAAATTTTGGAGAAACATCCATATTACGAGATGTTTCTTTTGTTTGTGAAGAAGGGAAAACCAATCTGATCATCGGTGGCAGCGGATCGGGTAAAACGGTTTTGATGAAATGTATTGTAGGCCTTTTTGAAATTGACAATGGCGGCATTTATTACCACGGTAGAAGTTTTTCAGAGCTGAACTTTACAGAGAGAAAAGAAATTAGAAAGGAAATTGGCATGGTCTTTCAAGGTGGTGCTTTGTTTGACTCCATGACCGTGGAAGAAAATCTGGCGTTCCCCTTGACCATGTTTACAGATATGAATAAAAATGATAAACGCGATCGCGTAAATTTTTGTTTGAGTAGGGTAAACCTGGAAAATGTCAACAAAAAATTCCCCTCTGAATTAAGTGGCGGAATGAAGAAAAGAGTAGCCATTGCCAGGGCCATTGTGATGAACCCCAAATATCTTTTTTGTGATGAGCCCAATTCAGGACTCGACCCTCAGACCTCTATTGTGATTGATAATTTAATTATGGAAATCACACAGGAATATGGAATTACAACCCTTATCAATACCCATGATATGAATTCGGTATTGGAACATGGGGATAAGATTTTCTTTATTTACAAAGGGCAACTTTGGTGGGAAGGGGATAAAGAAACCGTGCTAACGGCTTCAAATAAGGAATTACGGGATCTGGTTTTTGCTTCCAAAATTTTAAGGGAATTCCGGAAATAAAAAGGAAATAAGTTCTCCACGAAAAACGTTTCAAAAGGTTTTTTTATACTTCGTTTTTATTTAAAAAAAACCAAAAGAGAACGCCATAAAAAAAGCCCGGTAATACTTTACCGGGCTTTTTCATTGATATTGGATTGATTATTTGGTAATAACAATCTTTTTGTTCACGATAGATCCTGCTGTGTTTAATTCAGCAAAATAAACGCCTTTTGGTTGAGCAGAAAGATCAATTTCTCCATTTACCAAGTTGGTAGAGAAGAAAACAACTTGACCCATTGCATTCGCCACTTTCACACTTGTTTTAGCCTCTTTTGAAGTGCTTGACAAAGTGAATTTACCAGTGCTAGATGGGTTTGGAGATATTCCGAAACGGATTGCATCGTTTTTCTCATTTACTTTGGTAGCAATGCTTACATTGATATCATCGATAGCAACATACCACTGATCAGCAGCACTGTAAACATGCCATCCGAAGAAATAGATACCACTGGTAGAAACGGTAAATTGATTGGTTGACAATTCATAGGTGCTATTTACAAGTCCTGGCATATCTACAATGGTTTGAGTCATAGCCGCTGAGTTAGGCGCATTTCCAATCATCAAGGCAAGATCTTCTGTATAGCCTGTACCCACTTTGTAGTAGAAATCAATTTGATAGGTGTTGTTTGCTTTCAAATCGAAACAAGGTGAAAATAAATAATCATCAGCAGCAGTTAGGCCATCAATATTGTAGTTGTAAGTAGCGGCATAAGGACCTGCATTTCCTCTTGTGGAGCTTAATCCCCAAGTTTTAGTATCTTTGTTTACGTCTTCCAACAACCAGTTGTTAAGGTCTTCACCTGGCTCAAAGCCCATGGTATAAGGGGATGATAAATCAAAAGGAGTGCTGTTGTTGATTGAATAGGAAACACTGTCATTTGTCATGTCAGCGTCACCAGCAACCAAGGTATAAACAGAAACATTATAGGGTCCTGCAGCTGATAAATCTGCCGGTGTATTGAAGGTATAGGTCATCGTATCACCTGAATTGATGGTAGAGGTAACATTTTCAGTTACGGCACTTCCATTGATTGAATAACCCACTTGGAAACCACTAATTGGGTTGGCACCATAGTTTTTAATTCTGGCACGAACCTGTTCTGTTGCAGACAGATTACATCCGCCAATAGGCGCATATACAAAATTGATTCCTGCATCAGTACTTGGAAGCTCTTCAACGGTAATGTCATCAACCATCAAAAGAAACATATCATAAGAATTGTTATGGAAAGCAATGTAAACCGTTTGGCCTGCATAAGCAGAAAGGTCAGCAGTGCGGTTTGTCCATGTACTTACTTCAGCTTGTGTAGAATACAATACCGTTGTGAAGTCTGAAGGGTTTGTGCCGGTTGTAGAGATCAATACTTCATAACCATCTGGGTAGGCAGGGTCTGGAGCTACTGCGTTCCAAGTTAATTGATATTTTGTGCCTGCAGGAATGCTTACAGGACTGGTAATCATCCAATCATCAGCTCCGGTAGTAGGCGAATAATAAGATGTACTGATTGCACACATGTTTGTAGAATCTAATACGTCTGTATAACCAATCCAAGCATCAGTAATAAAGCTTACCTGTCCAGCAGGAGTGCCACCATCACCATCGATAAGCGTAAATCCACTAGGCATTCCAGCGCTGAAATCTTCTTGAAGAAGAATATTGCCCATAGGTTTTACACCTTTTGATAAGCCTTTACCATTGTGGCTTACAGTAGATTTCAAGGCATTTGGATTTGCCAAAGGATTGTTTTTTACCATTCCATCAACATTGCGACCGGTTTTTGTATCCTGTCTCAATGCTTTGGAAGGCAAATTTTGCGCATTCATCATTCCGGCTGAAACGATAAACGCAAGAATTGTTAGGTAAATGTTTTTCTTCATTTTTAAATTAAATTAAGTAATTAAGTGCGAATAATACAGTTTATGTTGCAAATATAATAAAGTGTTTTTATTTTCTTTGCAATAAATCTGAAGTTTTCGATAAAATTTAAATTGCTGGGGTTATACACCAATTTTAGGCGCATTGCCCTTCAAAAAGGGGGTTTATGGGTAGCCATCTGAAATAAGAATTTCAGGTCCTTTTTTTAGGCATAGCTTTCAATAGAGCGGCAGCTGCACACCAGATTCCGGTCTCCATAGGCATTGTCTATTCTACCCACCGTAGGCCAAAACTTATTGGCTACAGACCAAGATGCCGGATAAACCGCTTTGCTTCTTGAATAGGGATGTTTCCAATCATCAGAAAGTGCTTGCAATGCGGTATGGGGTGCATTTTTCAATACATTGTCCTCTTTGTCAGCCGCTCCAGTAAAAATATCTTCTATCTCTTGCCTGATGGTAGCCATGGCTTCGCAAAAACGATCCAATTCGGCTTTCGCTTCGCTTTCGGTAGGTTCAATCATCAAAGTACCCGGAACCGGAAAAGAAACGGTAGGAGCATGGTAGCCAAAATCCATCAGCCTTTTGGCCATATCTTCTACCTCTATTCCTGCTTGCATTTTAAATTGTCTGCAATCTAAAATCAACTCATGGGCTACCCTATTTTTAGGACCTTGGTATAGGATTTTATAATTTTTTTCCAACTTGGCCTTGATGTAGTTGGCATTCAAAATGGCAATTTTGCTGGCCATACGAACGCCTTCGTTTCCTAGCAAACGGATGTAGGCATAGGAAATGAGAAGGATGCTTGCGCTTCCCCATGGGGCTGCAGAAACGGCATGTGCGTGCGCTGTATTGTTTTGGATAAATGGATGCGAAGGCAAGAAAGGCAAGAGGTGTTTTGCAACGCCTATAGGGCCCATACCGGGACCTCCTCCTCCATGTGGGATGGCAAATGTTTTGTGCAGGTTCAGGTGGCAAACATCGGCTCCAATGGTTGCCGGGTTGGTAATACCTACCTGTGCATTCATATTGGCTCCATCCATATATACCTGTCCGCCATGATCATGTATGATTTTATTGATTTGCATGACCCCATCTTCATAAACTCCATGTGTGGAGGGGTATGTAATCATCAAAGCACTTAAGGTGTCTTTGTATTGCTCTGCTTTTTGCTTTAAATCAATAGCATCAATATTGCCTGCTTCATCACATTTTACCACCACTACTTTCATGCCTGCCATCACTGCTGATGCGGGATTGGTGCCATGCGCTGATGCGGGAATAAGTACTATGTTTCGCTGAAAATCGTTTCTGCTGAGGTGGTAATCTCTAATCACAAGTAGTCCAGCATATTCGCCTTGCGCCCCTGAATTGGGTTGCAGGGATACACCCGCAAAACCTGTAATCTCAGAAAGGTAGGATGAAAGCTCCTCAAAAATGGTTTGATAGCCTAAGGCTTGATCGATTGGGATAAAAGGGTGTAAAGAGGAAAATTCGGGCCAACTTACCGGAATCATTTCCGTGGTGGCATTCAGCTTCATGGTGCATGAACCCAAAGGAATCATGGAATGCACCAAGGATAAATCTTTATTTTCAAGGTGTTTGATGTACCTGAGCATCTCCGTTTCTGAATGATGGGTATTAAATACCGCATAATTTAAGAAGGAACTGCTTCTTGCCAATGAGGCAGGAATATAGGGGGATGTAGTCGTTTTGTCAGAAAAGGTATTGGCGAGTAAAACAGCGTTTGTTTTATCACGCAAGGCAAACACGGAGATGATATTTTCAATATCAGAAAAAGTGACCGTTTCATCCAATGCAATCACAATATTTCCATTGTCTTTGTAATTGAAATTGATACCTGATGCCAATGCAGCTTGTCTGATTTCTTCTTGTTTGCCTTGAGAATCTATTTGAATGGTATCAAAAAAAGAGGTGTTCAGTTGTGTATACCCCAATTGTTCTATTCCAAAGGCAAGGGTTCTAGCTGAATGGTGTATTTGTTCAGCAATGTTTTTCAATCCTTCTTTTCCATGATACACGGCATACATACCCGCCATAACCGCCAAGAGAACTTGAGAGGTGCAGATGTTGGAAGTGGCCTTATCTCTACGGATATGTTGTTCTCGGGTTTGAAGTGCCATGCGGAAAGCAGGATTCCCATGCACATCAACGGATTGCCCGATAATTCTACCAGGAATTTGTCTTTTAAATTTGTCTTTTACGGCAAAATAAGCGGCATGTGGGCCACCAAAACCCATGGGTACGCCAAAACGCTGTGTTGTTCCCAATACCACGTCAGCACCCCATTCCCCAGGAGGACACAATACAATCAAACTCATCAGGTCTGCAGCTACAGCTAGTTGAATATCAAGGGCATGTAATTTTTCTGCAATCTGTCTATGATCTTCAATTTGCCCATCAGCAGAAGGGTATTGAAGCAAAGCTCCAAAAAAGGAGGTATCAAAATGTTGTTGCTTGATATCTCCCAATACGATTTCAATTTGCAAAGGAGCCGCTCTGGTCATGAGCACGTCAATGGTTTGAGGAAAGCAGTCTTTAGAAACAAAAAATTTCAGGGCTCGGGCTTCCAACAATGCCTTGCTGCGGCTTTCAAAAAACATATGCATGGCTTCTGCCGCTGCGGTAGCCTCATCAAGCAAGGAGGCATTGGCAATTTCCATCCCCGTCAGTTCGGTAACCATACTTTGAAAATTAAACAAAGCTTCCAATCTTCCCTGTGCAATTTCTGCCTGATAAGGGGTATAAGCGGTATACCATCCCGGATTTTCGAGAATATTTCTCAAAATAACCGTTGGGGTAATGGTGTTATAATAGCCTAGGCCGATATAAGATTTATATACTTTGTTTAGAGATGCGGTTTGTTTCAAAAGCTTTAAAAACTCAAATTCGTTTAAAGCATCGGGTATTTTTAATCCTTGTTTGAGTCGGATATTGGCAGGAACAACTTCATCTATTAACGCATCCAATGAGGAAACCCCCAATTCCAAAAGCATTTCTTTTATTTCCTTGCTGTCAGGACCTATATGTCTGGATTCAAAACTATTTGTATTCATTGTAAATGCGTTTTTTGTTTATAGTGGCAAAATTACAAAATTTTATTTTGAGATTCGCTATTGGCATTTCATTGGGAGTGGAAAGATATTTTTGTGCATACTATTTGAATAGATTTTGTGGTTATAATGATGGCTTTTTTTATAAAATTGCATGAAAATGTTTAGTTTTGAACAAAAATTGAAAAAATGACCGCAAAAATGATCGGTTGGGTATGTGTTTTTTCTTTGCTGTTTTTGGTAGGGTATTCCCAAACCGGAAATGAGGGCAAACTGATTCTATTCAATGGGAAAATCATTTCTTTTCAAAAAGCAAGAATCGCTGGCAACAAAATTCTTTATCAGTTACCCAATCATACCAAGAAAGATACGAGTGATTATAAAAAAAGGAAAATAGACGATGTCTTTTCCATTGAATATGCTTCCGGAGAGGAAAAAATGATGTACATTCCGGATACGACCTTTGGTGGAGAGCTGGCGGTGAATGAAATGCGTATGTTTATCAAAGGGCAGCAAGATGCATGGATGTATTACCATAAACCCATGCCTGCCATTGGTGGATTTGCAGCAGGTTTTGCAGGGAGCTATTTTGGTTTTTATTCAGTGCTCGCCCCCGCTTTATATTTGACTGCAGTGGGGGCAAAGACACCTAAGATTGATAATTTGAAAAGTGTTCATGCAGATATTGACAAAAACTGGCAAAATACAGACTATGTCGCAGGCTTTCAGAAAAAGGCAAAAGATAAAAATATTATCAATGGCGCAAAAGGTGCATTGGTAGGACTTATAGCCGGTTTGATTACCTTTCATTTTGTGTTAGCCAAGTGAAAAAAATACTATTCTTAGAAATTTAATACAAGTACAACCTTGAATATCTATTCTCAAAGACAGAATTGGAAAATATTTTTGATGGTGGTCGCTCTGATGATTGGAGCGGCATCCTTGTATTATACCAATAAATTGGTAAAAGAAATTTCCACAGAAGAAAAAAAGAAGGTGGAACTTTGGGCAAATGGAACAAGACAACTCGCCAATATAAATCAGGATATGGGGGATATCAGTTTTGTTTTTGAAGTGATAAAAAACAATACCACTGTTCCCGTTATTTTGACCAATGAAAAAGATGAAATTATATCTTATCGAAATCTAGATTCCTTAAAAGCAACAAATCCGGAATATCTCAAGGATCAGTTAAAAAAAATGCGGGAACAAAGGCCGCCCATAGCCATCGCGTTATTGAATGGAGAAAAAAATTATATTTTTTATAAAGACTCAATGCTATTGATGCAATTGAGATGGTATCCGTTTTTTCAATTGGCAGTAATCGCTTTGTTTCTTTTTGTTTCTTATCTGGCTTTTAATTCTTCTCGAAACGCTGAGCAAAATCAGGTGTGGATTGGCATGGCAAAAGAAACTGCTCATCAGCTGGGAACTCCAATATCTTCTTTGATGGCTTGGATTGAATTGTTAAAATTGAAAGAAGCAGAAAAGGAATATCATTCTGAAATAGAGAAAGATTTGGAACGACTTCAAACCATTGCAGACCGTTTTTCTAAAATAGGATCCGCTCCAAAACTCAAGGAAAGCAACTTGCTAAGTGTGCTTGAAAATGCCATTGATTATATCAAAAAAAGAACTTCAGAAAAGGTAAAGTTTCATATCTCCTCTACCTTAGAGGAATCGTCATTGGAGGTGCCTTTAAATATTCCTCTTTTTGAATGGGTAATCGAAAATCTATTTAAAAATGCCATTGATGCGATGAATGGTGAAGGCGAAATAACGGTTGCTGTTTCAAATCATAAGGATATGATTTGGATTGACATCAGTGATACGGGTAAAGGAATTCCAAAATCAAAATTTAAAACCATTTTTAAGCCCGGTTTTACCACCAAAAGTAGAGGTTGGGGACTAGGGTTAACCCTTGTAAAGCGGATTGTAGAAGATTACCATGCCGGGCAAATTTTTGTGAAACAATCTGAAATCAATAAGGGAACTACTTTTCGTATTGCGCTACATAGCTAATGCCGGGAATTTATATCCATATTCCGTATTGCAGAAAGGCATGCCACTATTGTGATTTTCATTTTTCAACAACCTTGTCTTCGAAGGCCCAAATGATTGGCGCGATGAAGAAGGAAATTGAAATGCAAAAAAACTTTTTTGAGGATACCCATCAAAAGGCCTTGATCAATTCCATTTATTTTGGAGGCGGAACGCCTTCCCTTTTGCAAATCGAAGAGTTGAAAGATCTGATGGATACGTTGCATCAATATTTTCAAATTGATCAGCATGCTGAAATTACACTTGAAGCCAATCCCGATGATTTAAATCCATTCAAACTACAAGAACTGCTTGAGGCATCTATAAATAGACTAAGCATTGGTGTGCAATCTTTTTATCAGCCCCATTTGAAGGAAATGAATCGGGCTCATGATGTTTCCATGGCATTAAAATCTATTGAAGATGCCCGCAGAATAGGATTCTCAAACATCTCTGTGGATTTAATTTATGGCATTCCTGATCAATCCAATGCGATGTGGACGGAAAATTTGGACATGGTTTTTAAATTGGATATTCCTCATCTTTCTTGCTATAGTCTTACCGTGGAGCCGGGTACAGCTCTTGCTCATTTTATTCGGAAAGGAAGCCGCAAAGATGTGGATGAAGAAATGGCCGCTTCGCATTTTCATATGTTGATGAAACAAGCTGCGGAAAACGGATACGAGCAATATGAAATATCCAATTTTTGCAAAAATGGAATGTATTCGAAACACAACTCCAATTATTGGAAGGCAGAAAAATTTCTTGGAATAGGGCCTTCTGCCCACTCCTTTAATGGCTTGTATAGACAGTCCAATGTATCCAATAATCAACAATATATAAAATCAATTTCAGAAGGAAAGCTTCCCCATACAATTGAAAATTTAACAGAAAATGAAAAATACAATGAGTACCTGATGGTTTCACTTAGAACCATCTGGGGTTGCAGTTTTCAATATGTAGAAAAGAATTTTGGAACAAAGGTTCTTCTTGATTTGGAAAAATCGGCTCAAAGGTTTCTACAGATGGGCTTGATACATATCAATCAAGGAAATGTGGTGTTAACAACAAAAGGAAAGCTGTTGGCAGATTATGTGAGTCGTGAGCTATTCAGAACAGATTAAATGAGAAGAATGTATAAAAAAATTTGATCCTCCATATCATGAATATGGACCCTAAACCAGCTTAAAAGTACTTCTTGATTTCAAAAATAAACTTGATATAGTCCTTTTATATAGAATTAATATTTTACTTTGTATTTGACA
>CANKSK010000006.1 GCA_947485425.1 Bacteroidota bacterium
TTCCTGGAACCTACAATGTTCAGCTTATCGCTACGGATACCATAAATGGTTGTGCCGATACCACTATGAAATCGTCATTTATAACCATATACAGTTCCTCCTTAAACCTCACTTCTACCCCATCAAATATTTGCAAAGGTGAATCCATCCATTTTGAAATTACAAATGTCAACAATGCCATTCCTGTTTTTTGGGATTTTGGTGACGGCTATTCTTTAATTGATTCTTCAAGTATGGATGTAAGTCATGCCTATACAAATTTAAATGCTGGAGGGCCTATTACTGCGTATTTATATTACATAGATACCACCTTGGATGTGACGTGCAAGAATTTTCAAACAACGATATTTAATGTGCACGATGTTATTGCCAAATTTGGTTTGAGTGGCAAATCTGGTTGTATGCCTTATTCTGTTCAATTTACGGATCTATCAAATAATCCCAATGTATGGAATTGGGACTTTGGAGATGGCACCTCTTATCAAGCAGGCAATCCCCCTTCGCATACCTATTCAAAGCCGGGTAATTACAATGTAAGTCTTGCTATATCAAATAATGTATGGGGCTGTAAAGATACCATACGGGATCAAATTACCGTTTATGACCTACCTGTAGTTGAGGCATCTAATGATGGACCTGTTTGTCTTGCAGATAGTGTTCAATTGCATTCAAGCGGGGGTATCAGTTATTTATGGACTCCGACAACTGATTTCAGCAACGCAGCAGACAGCAGCAATAATGACCCTTATGTAAGCCCTAAAATAAATACAAGCTATACCGTAACGGTAACCGACGGAAATGGGTGTGTCAATACAACACATACTGATGTAAAAGTAATTGCACCCATGGTATCAACTTTGGTATCCGATTCTACTGTAATTGTAGGCACCAAAATTATTCTAGATCCACATCTTCTTTCCGGAGGGTATACCTACAGCTGGACGCCATCAGACCATCTCAGCTGTTCTGACTGCTCAAGTCCGGAAGCACAAGTTCTTGATTCCATTATGTATATTGTTTTGATATCTGATACCAATGGTTGTTTTGAAATTAGAGACTCCATCAACCTTAGGGTCATTAAGGCCTACGCCATTGATTTACCGCAAGTATTTACACCCAATGGAGATGGTAAAAACGATATTGTTTATGCCAAAGGATGGGGCATCAGAAAACTAATCGATTTTAAAATATTCAACCGCTGGGGTGAAATGGTATTTGAATCCCATGATATTAAAGATGGATGGGATGGATATTACAAAGGAACTCTACAGAACAATGAGACCTATGTTTATATCATCCAGGCAGAGACCTTTAAGGGCGATATCATTTCAAAAAAAGGAAATATAACGCTTTTGAAATAAAAATTATATCAGGAAAAGGCTAGGCAAATCATTAAAAAAGGTTTGTAGAATGATTTAATTTTTTGAATGGTCTACAATCAATTTATGCATTTCCATGCGATCTTTGATTTTAACTTTCAAGAAATAAATGCCACTGGCTTGATCGGATAAATCAAACTTAATTTGATCTGCAAAAATAAAAACTTTTTTCTGTAAAATTAATTTACCCATCAAATTAAAAACCTCCATAAGGCAATCCCCTTGCGCACTTGATTGCAGCTCGATATTAAAAATACCATTTGAAGGATTTGGATATATAGCCGAAACTTCTGAAACTCTTTCCATCACAGAAGCTGGTATTTGACAAGCCTTTGAGGCCTGCAGACTTATTCTAGGTCCATTTAAAGCCCCTACCATTCTTTGTTTCTGACCTTTGGTAAACATATTCATACAGCTGTCGTCTGTATAATCCATGTAGTTCATAAACATAATTCCAGGAAATGCTGGGGTGCAAGGGTCGTTTGTAATGGGAAATTTAGGACATCCATAGTTTTCTGCTCCCTGATTAGGGGTATCAGCCACATAATCCGTGCCGGTGCAAGCCCCATTATCATCACCCCAAATATGTTCTAAATTTAAATAATGCCCCACTTCATGGGTAACCGTTCTGCCCAGGTGGTAGGGAGGGTTCATTCCAATGGTTCCAAAAAATCGGTAATCAATCACAAGGCCGTCATCCAAAGTCCCTGTTGTGCCTGGAAGGTAGGCAAATCCAAGGGTATTTCCACCATCAATATTACAAACCCAGATATTCATATACGCATTGGGATTCCATATATCCTCACCACCATTTACCGAGGAATAATATTTGGTAGTACTTCCAATATTATTGGTACTGGTTTGTTTACGGGTGATACCGGTAGTTGCTTTACCGGAAGGGTCTTGCGTAGCCAAACAAAACTGAATTTGACAATCTGCTGCTAAAGCCCTAAATTCTTTTGGTGTTTTGGAGGTGTCCACATTCAATCGCCTGTAATCCGCATTGAGAACATCCAATTGAGATTGCACTTGTGCATCTGAAATATTTTCAGCATTGGTTCTATATACCACATGAATGACCACAGGAATGGTAAGGATTGAAGAAGATCTTTGTTGCGCATGTGTTGAAATCCACTTTTGAGTAGCAGTCTCCATATCCAATCGATCCGATAAAAAATTCGGATTTTCTTTCAGCTTGCGGCTTACCCTTTCATAGGTACCGCATCTGTTTCTTTGAGATTGAGAAAACACATTGCTGTTTATCGCCAACAGCATGATAACAAGGAGGAAATGGTTTTTCATGTTTTTTACTTCAATGAACTTATACTAACAACAATCAAATTTGTTCGAAATATTTACTGTTCATGAAATGAAAAACGATTTTCTAAAAAAGAAATCAACAGGAACGTATTTCTAGATATTAACAGCCTCTACCCCTCTTATTTCTGGAACAGCGCGCATAATGGTTTCTTCTACTCCGGCTTTTAAGGTCATTACGCTCATCTGGCAAGAACTACAAGCACCCAATAGTTTTAATTTAACCACCATATCCTCACTCACCTCAACCAAAGAAACATTTCCGCCATCTGCTATTAAATAGGGCCTAATCTGATCCAAAGCCGTTTCAATACGTGCAAGAAATGCCGGATTTTGATTTAAACTGATGGTGTTTGTATTCATCATTATTGAAGTATTAAACAAGTGTTTCCATTCCGGCATTAACCATCGCTAGCTGTTGAGCCATATTCTCTGCCAGTTGCACAAAAGCTTTGGCAGCAGGAGAATCCACATGCATCACGGCAGGCATGCCATCGTCTCCAGATTCACGAATAGACTGCACCAAAGGAATTTCTGCGAGCAATTCAACATTCATTTCTGCTGCCAATTTACGGCAACCACCCTGACCAAAGATGTAATATTTGTTGTCAGGAAGCTCTGCAGGTGTAAAATACGCCATATTTTCAACCAATCCTAAAATGGGCACATTCACCGAAGGCATTTTAAACATGGCAATACCTTTTCTTGCATCGGCAAGGGCCACTTCCTGTGGAGTAGAAACAATCACCGCACCACTTACAGGCACTTCTTGCACCAAGGTAAGGTGGATATCTCCTGTACCCGGAGGAAGATCAACAATCATATAATCTAGTTCGCCCCAATCGGCATCCGAAAAAAGCTGAGAAAGTGCTTTTGAAGCCATAGGACCTCTCCAAACCACTGCCTGAGCAGGATCCACCATAAAACCAATGGATAAAACTTTAATTCCATATTGTTCAATTGGCACCATGTAGGTTTTGCCACCGATATCTTTTACAAAAGGACGATCATTGGCCAAACCAAGCATTACAGGGGCTGAAGGACCATAAATATCTGCATCTACAAGACCTACTTTCGCTCCTTTTTGCGCCAGGGCAATGGCTAAGTTTACCGCAACGGTTGATTTACCAACGCCCCCCTTACCCGATGCCACTGCAATGATATTTTTAACAAAAGGCAAGGCCTTTTTTTGTTCTCCTTTTTTGGAAGTAACCTCAGAACTCATTTTAATATTTACCACCGCATCAGCATCCACATAATGGATAATTGCATTGAGGCAAGCTTTTTCAATTAATGCTTTTAATGGACAAGCAGGAGTGGTTAACATGACGGTAAAACTTACATTTTTCCCATCAATTTGAATATCCCGAATCATATTAAGCGTTACCAAATCCTTCTTTAAATCAGGATCTTCCACATAACTGAGGGCTTCGAGTACTTTTTCTTTTGTAATGTCCATTTTGAATTTATATAAAACGCAAATTTACGAATTTTTTTTGATTTTTGTTAATTCATAAGACTTTGAAAATCAATTTAATACATTTAATAAAACGGAAAGTATCCTCTAAAAAAGCCAACTTCATACCCTTGAAAAACAACATATTTTTTCAGGTTATACATGTATGCAGAACTTATAAATTCAATTCTAGAGAAGGATCCCAAAAATACCTTTGAAAATCAACAACCTGATTATTCTCTATTGGTATTCCTTCAGCTTGCAGCAATTCTTTCATGCGTTCCTCAGAACCAAAATGATATTTTCCGGTGAGTAAACCCAATCTATTAAGGACCCTATGGGCCGGAATAGGTGGCACCAATGCATGAGAACTATTCATTGCCCATCCAACCATTCTTGCGGCTGACGGAGACCCTAGATATTTTGCAATGGCACCATAAGAAGTCACTTTACCATGGGGAATCAAACGCACAATGTCATACACATTTTCAAAAAAGGTAAATGATTCAGCAGATTTTCCAGTACTTTTTTCTGCAGAATGGCTCATCGAATAAGATTAACAGAGCCTACCCGATCATAAGCCCCGCCAGCATCGGTAATGACATGTATGATGTATACATAGTTACCTTCTGGCACCTCATTTCCCTGAAAAGTACCATCCCAGCCCTCAAATGGATTGTTAGACTCGTAAATACTATTTCCCCAACGGTTGTAAATAATCATGCTGAATTCCTTGATATTAAAACCACTCACCACAAAAACATCATTTTTTCCATCTCGATTCGGGCTAAAGGTAGAAGGAACATATACGCTCACGCCATCAATAACCGAAACATAAACAGAATCTGTTACCTTACAGCCGTTGGCATCAAAGGCATCTACAAAAAACCACATGGAAGACTTGGGACTCGCCAAGGGACTTTCACAATCCTGACAATCTAGGAACGTTTCAGGTGACCAATGGTATGAAGTACCACCCCAAGGTTGTAATTTCACGCTACTCCCTTTGTATATCTCCTGTTCATTCCCTGCATGAATGGTGCCTTGAGAAGGGATTACTGTAAGTTGAACAGAGTCAGCAGAAGAACAAAAATTATCATTTACGAGCACAAAATAGGTAAAGGATGAATCAGGACTTGCGATGGGATTTGAAATCGTTGGATCACTCAAATGGGTAGCTGGCAACCACAAATAATGAACACCACCACTAGCCTGTAATTGAGCGGGAATGCCATTGCAAATGGTTTGATTGGGACCCGCATCAGCGATAGGCAAAGGCCTTACAACCAAATCTACAGAATCTTTTGAAGGGCAGCCATTGGAGGACATCACCGTAAGCACATAATGGGTATTTATCAAAGGATGTGCATAGGGATCATTTACATTGCTTGCTGAAAGCCCCTGAGAAGGACTCCATGCATATGAAGCAGCACCTGGAGTGGCATTAAGTTGCACTGAATCGCCGATACAAATGGTTGAGTTCCCATTCAAGAAAATAGAAGCGGGAAAAGCGGAAAGCACTTTAATTTGAACGGTGTCTTTCGACATACAACCGGCATTGTCAACCCCTATAAGGCTATAATAGGTATCTGATAATGGGGAAGCAATTGGATTGGCAATGAAGGCATTGCTAAGAGAATTGGAAGGAGACCAGATATAATAATTAGCACCACTGCCATTCAGCTGAATAGAATTTCCTGAACAAATGGAGTCATTTAAACCTGCAGAGACCGTAAATGGAGGCATAACCGTAATTTTCACGCTATCCATTCCTTGGCAAGCATTGGAATTGGAAACATTCACCAAATAAGTCGTTGTGCCTGAAGGCGATGCAATAGGATTTGCAATGCCCGGATTATTCAAACTAGATGCAGGAGACCATGTATAGGTTTGGCCGCCTGAGGCGAGCAATTGTATACTGTTTCCGGGGCAAATGGAGGTATCTCTTCCTGCATATACCGAAAGTTTCACGCCTGTGGTAATATTTACAACATCCGTTGCCTTACAACCGGCGGCACTTGTTACGGTTAAAGTATATGCAATATTAGATACCGGATTGGCCATGGGATTGGCAATGGCGGGATTGTTTAATCCGGTGGAAGGACTCCAAGAATAGGTTGCACCTCCACTGCCATGCAGCTGAATACTTGAACCCACGCATATGCTTGTATCATTTCCAGCAGCGGCGACGGGCAATGGATTAACGGTAACCAAAACCGTATCCTTTCCAGAACAACCGGAAGCATTGGAAACCGTAAGTGTATATGCGGTAGTAGTCGAAGGGCTAGCAATGGGGTTGAAAACTGAGGAGCTGCTTAAACCCGTTGCTGGCGACCAAGTATAAATACTTCCACCCGTACCGGCATTTAAGGTAACCGAATTGCCCTTACAAATGGCTTGATCAGGACCCGCATTTACAAGCAGAATAGAATCCAACTTGATTAAAACACTGTCTTTTGACTGGCATCCATTGATATCGGTAATTGTCAAAACATAGGTTGTACTCGACAAAGGAGAAGCTGTTGGATTGGCAATCACCGCATTATTA
The DNA here is from genome assembly GCA_947485425.1 of Bacteroidota bacterium. Classification (GTDB taxonomy): domain Bacteria; phylum Bacteroidota; class Bacteroidia; order AKYH767-A; family CANKSK01; genus CANKSK01. The sequence continues at coordinate 6,701 of CANKSK010000006.1, forward strand.
AGTCCCGAGGAAGGAGTCCAGGAATAAGAAACCCCTCCAGAACCATTTAAAGAAACAGAAGATCCTTTGCAAATGGTGGTATCGTTACCCGCCTTTGCTATTGCGGGTGGATTTACAATGACTTTTACCGTGTCCCTTCTAAAGCCAGGACAGGTGCTTACAAAATAATTTTTCGAAGCATTTAAAACAGGGGTAACAAAATTTGCACCCGTGGCAACTATATTACCACCTAATGCCTGATCATACCAAATAAAGGCAGACAAAGGAGGAGCAATGCCCGAGGTGGTGATACTTAAAGAGGCCGTATTACCAGGGCAAATTTTTGCATGGTGAGGAATGAGTGCAAAATTCAACAATGCATTTGAAGATGAGATACCGGCACCACCTTTGGTGGCACCATCTGGAGGAAATAAAGTAAAAGTAGGAGAATTGGTAGTACCATTATTGCCACCCAAAACCTGCATACTCGGTGTCCCAGAAGAGATCCCTATATAGCCCCCTCCCCCTCCTCCACCGGGTCCTTCAGCCTCTTTGGGTAGAGAAAAAGGATTTAAAAATAATTTTTGATTTCCGCCTGTTCCTCCGTTGGCAAATAAACTAACGCTAGATATTGTACCTTTTGAATTGATCATAATGGTTCCACCACCACCGGCACCACCGGCAGCATCCGTACCACTATTTGTTATAGACCCTAAACCAGCATCTGTGCCATTATTTCCATTTGCAAGGATCTGCCCGGCTCCGGAAACATTTCCAGAACAAATCATGTAGATGAGACCGCCACCTTCACCACCCTTGCCACCACGGGTATCATTCTGCTCACCGGCACCGCCACCGCCACCCATAAAAATACGGCCAGAAGCATAATCCAGTGGCCTGCCACCTAGTCCACCGTGATTCCATCTGCTATCACCACCCCATGTCGCATAGTTTCCGGGTCCATTAATGGTAGGATTGGCGGTGGATCCTGACCAGTTGTATCCGCCTCTGCCACCACCTGATGAGGTTGAGTTGGCAAAACCTATAGACTCTAAATTCCAAGCGGTAATGTACCCCGGTTTACTAATATCCGGATTTCCTTTACCATTCCAAGCAGAAACGATCCCAGCATTGGCCCCACCGCCACCACCAGAGGTATGTGCGTTTCCACCGCCGCCACCATTTGCTGCTGCACCTCTGCAATAACGTCCACCATAGGTATCATAATCGGTTTTATAACCGGCAACACCTTCACCCTTTTCAGCCCCTTTAAAATCAGAGGTATTTACATAATCTGTAACGGCGAAATCATAATTGTTATCAAGCGTTTGACCACCCCGAAATCCTTTGCCGGTAACATCCAGTTTACCACCACTGTTTACGATGGTATTTCCTTCAACTTCAACAGCTAAAATGCCTCCAGTCTGTCCATTCCAAGGATCAGCAGTCAAAATGCCACCACTATTTATGGTCAGTGAGGCATAACGCGGAATTCGCACCACCTGGGTTTTACCCACTACAGAATAATTATTTAAAAGATTACAATCCAAGGTAATTATGGAGCCTGCAACGGAAGCCACCTGAGCAAACTCATATAAACCGCAATTGCCATAAGATACGATAGAACCCCAAGAAGAGTCATTGACAGAAGAAATGCTGACACCTTGCATTTGCATAACCATCAATAAATCGCCGGCAGATAAAATAGAGGAAAAACGCGAATTGGCATTTAAACTGGCGTTATTAACGGTAATGGTTTTGCTGCCAAGGCTTGCATCAGCAGTCAAATAGGCATACTCATTGACGATTGCCGAAGAAGCAATGGTTTTTGCACCGTGTATCGCGGGTTGCCCATAGACGGTTAAAACAGAACCCCACAGCAGTAAACTGAATAGGTTAAAAATAAGAAATCGTTTGGAGGAATGTATTTTCACCCTGCAAATTTGGCAAATTTTAGGCAAAAACCCAAGACTATTGCGATTTTATTGAACTACTTTCTTTCAACGACGAATTTTTGTGAAAAGGTTTGACCATTTTCTGTAGTCCATTGAATCACATACATGCCAGGATTTAAAAGATGAACAGGAACATATGGCAGGCCATCTTCAGATAAATTATATTGAGATATTGCCAACACTTTCCGACCCAAAACATCACTAATTTCAAGCCATTCTTTTCCTGAAGGTTTTCCATTTGGCAAATTGAAATAGAGTTTATCATTTACCGGATTGGGAAACACATTGAATTTTCTTTCCAGCTTGAATGTAGAGCTAGAAGTAGCAATATCTGAATTGTAGATAATTTGTGCATCCTGAGCACTCTTTTGGATATCTTGCAAGGAATCACCTGCTATAAGAGCAAATGCCAATACAATTGAATCTCCTGAGGCTATCGCATAAGGACCTGAGCCAAGGGTCATCGAAATATCAGAACCTAGCCCAGAAACACCTGATGCAGAACGATTTACGGACAGCATTTTGTATTTTTCAGCGGAAGTAAATCCATCATATATCAAAATTCCACCAGCAGAACCATCATTATCATCCATATAGGCCGATAAATTTCCAGGAGATAGCAATTGAATACCGGCATACAAACCGCCACTTCCGGTACTAAACGCATAGGCCAAATTATGTGCCGCATCCACAGATGCTTTATTATTGGCATAGTTTAGAATATCCCAATCGGCAAAAAGACCTGCAAAAACATTATTCAAAGAAATAAGGTTGTTGTTTTTAATTTGGTATTTCAATATGATAAATTTACGATTTCCGGCAGAGGACCAAGCATAGGCATTTTGCTTAACAGAAACATTTAATTTATTAGTTGCGCCATTGTCATTAAATTCACCTGCCACATCAAAGTCTGAGACAACCGAAGGCAGACATTTTTTTGTTGGAATAAGAGAAAGAAAGTCATTATCCGCTACATTGATATTACTACCGTATACATTATCAGAAACCGCAGTAGAAGAATTTCCAATCATCAAACCACCGGCAAAAAGCAAGTTGTTTCCTTTGTAATCAAAACCCAAACCATCAGTTTGAGGAAACACGCTATATCCAAAACAGCCACGACTATTCAATGTGGTAGAAATTTCATTTACGGCAATGTTAATATAATCAGCATTGACGGTTATTTCAGCATATTGATAATCTGAATACGTGCCATCAGAAAAAGAAAATCTGATGTTAATTTTTTCATTCACCGCAAGACCTGCTGTCAATTGAATACGAAAAGGATTGTTGATATTATTATAGGTTCCCATTGTAGACATTGCACCGACATTGATAACACTATCAATTAAAATCACATGCGTTGAAGAAGATGAAATACCTATTTTTAAGGCATTGGCAGGCATTAAATAATTTGTAAATAATCCAGAAATATTTATGGTATCACCAGGCATTAAAATCTGGTCGTTCTGATCAGCATAATATAGCTGACTCATTCTTACCGCTTCGGCGGAAGAAGAGACAGCTGTAAACAAATTGGCGCGACCCTTTCCCAATTTTTCTGTAAAGCTTGAGTTTCCTGGAATGGCATCAATTGCATCCGAAGTGATGCGCAGTTGTTCTGCCACTTGAAGGGCATTGTATGCAGGAAAATGGGTTCTGAGAATGGCCGCACATCCCGAAATGACAGGTGCTGCAGCAGAAGTACCATTGAAGTTGGTATAGGTTCCATCATATCGGGTAGTAAACAAACCCGACCCTGGAGCAGCAATATCAACGCCATAACCATAACTTGAACCACTAGACCCTGAGGTTTTGATATCCGATGAATTGACACTTGAAACAGAAAGTACATGATCATAAGAAGCAGGATAAAAAGGAACGTCCGTGTTACTGTTTCCGGCTGAGGCCACTACAACAGCATCCATATTAATGGCGGCATAGTCGACAATAATTTGACCATAATTTCCACCACCGGTTCCTCCCCATGAACAATTGATAACTTTGCAACCATGATCGGCAGCATATACAATTCCTTCATATGCCTTGTTAAAAGTGTTGCCACTTGAAACCTTGATGGGCAGAAACCTCGATTTAAATCCAATACCAGTCATACCCGTAATATTATCCGTTGAAGCAGCAGCAATACCTGCCACACCGGTGCCATGATTTAAGGTATCCAGCGGATTATTGGAATTGGTGCCCAAATCCCAGCCCATAAAATTATCAACAAAACCATCTTGATCATCATCCATTCCATTCAACGGATCTGCATAATTATAGGCTATATTTCCTTTCAAATCGACGTGAGCGGTGTTCACGCCAGAATCCGTAATTCCGATTACCATGGATGTATCACCTTGTTCCAAATCATATGCATTAAATGCATTGATATTTGACAGGTAATATTGATTTAGATTGGATGTATCGTTTGGCGTATACATTTCATGCACCATATATGCAGGTTCTGCAAAATCAACGACGGCGGTTTTTAAAATCATTGAGGCAGCCATTTCAACTGAAATATCATTTCGATATTGAATACAATACAACAAAGAAATATCCACGGGCTTAAGTCCAGATTTTGTTTTGGCATTTTCATTGTACGTTTTACCCGGAAATATTTTTACAAAGTGTCCACCCAAAGCAGCTTCAGCTTGCAGTATTTTGGATTCATTGATACCTGATTCACCGCAAGAAGATCTGAATTTTTCATTAACCTTCACAATCACTTTGAAAGGCTCATAAGCACCCTTCATTTCCAAATTCAATGTATTCCTACCTGCTTTTATTTTTGATTCCAAAACACTTTTGAACCCTTGCGCAGATCCCTCTGCATTTAATAAAATCAACAAATAGAATATTACCCAGGTAGTTTTTTTAAGAGTAGTTTTCATGTTATAAAATGATTTATTTTTTTGGTTTGATATACGCGTTATTTAAAAATCATAATCTTATCTGTAAGCACCTGTTTGCTTGATGTGATTCGATAGAAATACATACCTGCGGGCCAATCAGAAACATCAAAAGAAATGGTTTGATTTCCAGAACTCCTTTCAGCATACTGCTGCTTAACAAAAGTCTGTCCCGAAGTATTGTAGATTTCTATTTCCATATTACCTATATTTTTCTGCTGTAGATGCAAATCCAATGTATTCCTAACAGGATTGGGAGCAGCAAAAACCATTTTTTGTGCATCTTCATTTTTCATTTCATTGACAGCCAATAAATACTGATCATATTTATTTTGTGCTGCAACAGCACTATTCAATAAATTATTCAAATTATAATCGGCTAGTAAAGCAAATGCCACGCAAACAGAATCATTGGGAGGCAAAGTAAAGGGTCCCGTTGAAACCATATCCGAGACATCCCCTTGTCCGGCATTCAAACGATTACCCGTCATGGCCTGATATTTAGCGGAAGAAGGAAATCCGTTATACAAATTGATACTTGAGTTTGAACCATCATTGTCAAAAGCATAATCAATTGCATTGGTATGGGTTAATAACTTGGTACCTCCATACAGTCCTCCAGGCTCATTGCTCCATACATAACCCATTTTCGTTGAGGGGTCATAAGCAGACAAATTGAGGTTGTAATTCATAATATCCCAATCGGCAAAAATTCCTGCATAAAGAGAATTTAGTACCGATGCTCCTTTATTTTTAATACAATATTCCACGATGACATATCTATTATCTGGAACATTTGCCCAAGCATAGGCTTTGTGTCTAACAGACACATTAAGTTTAGATACGCTTGCATTGTTATCATTAAAAACACCTGATAAATCCATTGCAGAAAGCATCTGATTTTGCCTCGTAACCACAGAACTTGACACAAAATCATCATCCGATTGCCCACCTACAGCACCTCTCATATTATCAGATACATGATTTGCATCCTTACCAATCATCAAACCCATTTCATATAACATAGAATTGCTGTTATTTAATCTAAAACCCAAACCTTCGGATTGATCAGTTCCATTGTAGGCTATTCTCCCCTTGCTAGTAATGGTGGTTTGTATATCATTAACCATCATATTTATATAATCCACATTTAAGGTAGCATCAAAAGCATATGCATCTTTGTAAGAACCATCTACAAAACTAAAGGTAAAGGATACGATATCATTCAATGGTGTACCGGGTTTAATAACGGCAAGAAAGGGTGTGGAAGTATTATTGAAAGAGGAAAGGGTATTTACAATCCCGACGGAAAGGGTAGGATTTAAAATCGTAATATTTGCAGAATTCGATGCAAGCTGAATACTGAGATTATTGGTTGGATTCAGATAATTTGTAAAAGTTGCCTCAATCTGAATGGTATCTCCAATAACAAAAGCATTGTCATTTCCATCGGTGAGTTTTAAATTGGATACCCTTACTGATGGAGAAGAAATGGTTAGGGCTTTGAAAAGATTAATTCTTCCGGTTCCTAGTTTTCCGGCATAAGCAGAATTGCCGCTTTTGTTGTAGATATCATCGGCGCTGATTCGCAGTTGTTCGGCAACCTGCAAACCTGAGTAGGAAGGAAAATGGGATTTGACAAGGGCGGCTCCTCCGGCAGCAACAGGAGAAGCCATGGATGTGCCACTTTGGGTGCTGTATGTATCATTATACCAAGTAGAATAAATCATCGAACCGGGAGCACAAACATCAATAAAGTAGCCATAATTGGAAAAGGATGACTTGGCATCAGAACCGGTAATAGAGGCAATGGCCATTACATAATCATAGGCAGCGGGATAAAATACTTCATCTGCATTGTTATTTCCTGCGGCAGCTACAACAAGACAATTTTTATTCAATGAAGCATAATCAATGATACTTTTTTCAAAAACGCCTCCTGCAGACCCTCCCCATGAGCAATTGATAATGGAGCAACCATGATCGGCCGCATATTTTATCCCTTCATAACCTTTGGTCAAAACCCCGGAAGCGTCGGATATTTTAACAGGCAAAAATTTGCAATTAAACCCCGGACTGGCTACACCTACAGCATTGTCTGTGACGGCCGCAGCGCATCCAGTAACATGTGATCCATGACTGTTTCCATTTACGGTTGCATCATTATCATTCTCACCCAAATCCCAACCCGAAAAGTTATCGATAAATCCATCATTGTCATTATCTAATCCATCAATCGGGTCAGCATAATTTTTTTTCAAATTACCAGCCAAATCAGGGTGATTGGGGTCTGTACCAGTATCAATAATTCCAATCACAACATTGGTATCCCCCTTGCTCATATTCCAAGCCGCAGGTGCCTGAATTTGATTTAGAAAGTTTTGATTACCCATCAAAGGATCATTGGGTGCATATAAGGGCTTTTGAATATATCGAGGTTGTACATATTCAAATAATCCCAAAGCATACAAGTTATTGATTACTTTTTCCAATGGCACTTGAGACTGATATCTCAATTCATAAACAAGAGAAAGGTCTACCAGGGGCACTCCCAAGGCATTGAATCTTGCAACAGGACTTTTTTCTTCAGGAAATATTTTTTCCAGTTTGGAGATTGATATTTTAGCAACATATTGGTTTAAAGCTGAAAGTTCAATCGATTTTTCCGAGCAAGCATAACGAAAAGTTTCCTTTACTTTAAAAATTACACAAGCAGGCACAAAATCATTTTGGGTAATATGGGCCGGCATTTTAAAAAACCCGGAAGGTTTTTGGGGATAAGTATACGAATAGGCAGAATGAGACACTATTGTACAAAAGATAAGAAGTAGCGCAAGGCCATTATGTTTTTTCATTCCGGGAAGTATATTTCTCTGCATTTTACGAAAATTAGACGAATAAGTTCATACGTTTTGAATGGGGAAAGATATTAAAAATCTAGGGAAAAATGTGGGATTTCCTCAATATATTTGAGAGTGGTCCCCGAGGGGTCTAGATGAAAGCAATAATGAGCAAGGCCATTGGTGATAAGCAGGTATTGAACATGAAGCTGAAGATTATAAACACTGGCCTGATCGAGCACATTTTGAGAGAGCTTTACGGATGGCGCTTTACATTCCACAATCATAAAAGGACGGGCATTGCGGTCATAAATGAGGATATCTACCCTTTTTTTCAGACCATTATAAACCAATCCTTTTTCAACACCCATGAGGGAAGCAGGAAAACTTTTTTCATGAATCAAATAGTGAATCATGTGCTGTCGGACCCATTCTTCTGGCGTAAGGGAGGTATATTTTTTCCTGACAATATCAAAAATTTGTGTAATTTGCCCCAGCATTTTAAATTTGAACGGATACGTAGGCAGGTTTAATTTTTGCATGGCTGTAAGATATGGCAAATATAACATATGAAAAGCAAATCAGAAATAGTAAAAGACTGGCTTCCCCGATATACGGGAAAAGAATTGGCAGATTTCAGCAAATACATTTTGCTGACCAACTTCAACCACTATGTGAAGGTATTTGCCCAGTGGAATGATGTGCCTGTTGAAGGCTTGGATAAGCCGATGTCCAGCGCCACGGCCAATGGCATTACCATCATTAATTTTGGCATGGGCAGTGCCAATGCGGCTACGATCATGGATTTACTCAGTGCCATCAGCCCAAAGGCATGTCTTTTTTTAGGCAAATGTGGAGGACTAAAGAAAAAAAACGAATTGGGAGACCTTATTCTACCCATTGCCGCCCTAAGGGGAGAAGGAACCTCTACGGATTACTTCCCAGCAGAAGTGCCGGCCCTACCAGCATTTAGCCTCCAAAAGGCCGTTTCTACAA
>CANKSK010000007.1 GCA_947485425.1 Bacteroidota bacterium
ATGGTTTCTGAGAATATCTCCATCAATAGAAATAACACCCAAGAACAGTTTTTCTTTTATAAAGATTTTGCTGATTTGAAAGTTACCGCAGGCGATGAAATTGAATACTATTTTGAAGTATGGGACAATGATGGCGTTAGTGGTAGCAAGGCTGCACGGTCGCAGTCTTTTGTTTTTAAAGCTCCTAGCTTAAAGGAAATTGCCGAAAATACCAATCGCAAAAACGAAGACATTAAAAATGATTTGAAAGAAAGTATCAAAGAAGCCAAACAACTTCAAAAAGATCTTGCTGATATGAACAAGCGCTTGCTTGAAAAGAAAAACCCGGATTGGCAAGACAAGAAAAAATTGGAAGAGTTGGTGAGCAGACAAAAAGAACTGCAGAAAAAAATCAACAACATCAAAAATGAAAATCAACAAAAAATGGCCATGGAGGCTGATTTCAAGGAGGTAAACAAAGACTTGCTTGATAAACAAAAACAGTTGAATGAGCTCATGGATAAAATCATGAACGATGAGTTGAAAAAATTGATGGAGGAAATGGAAAAGTTGATGAGCGCCGTTGATAAACAAAAATTACAAGAGACGGTAGAACAAATGAAGCTCAGCAACAAAGACATTGAAAAAGAACTGGATCGCTCTTTGGAAATCTTTAAACAACTTGAGATGGAACAAAAAATACAGGAATCCATTGAAAAGCTTGACGATTTTGCAAAAAAACAGGAACAACTGGCAAATGAAACCCAGGAAAGTAAAAAAGCAGACAATACGGAGCTGAAACAAAAGCAAGAAGAATTAAACAAAGAGTTTAAGGATATCGCCAAACAGATGGATGAATTGGAACAAAAAGACAAAAAGCTTGAGTTCCCTAAAAACTTTGATAATCCTGAAGAAGAGAAAAAAGAGATTGAAAAAGACTTGAAAGAAAGTAAGGATCAGTTGAATGACAATAAAAATAAAAAAGCCGCAACCGCTCAAAAAAAGGCAGCTGAAAAAGCCGAAAAATTAGCGGCACAAATGAAAGAGAAACAACAGCAGGGCGAAATGGAAGAAAAAGAAGATGAATCCAATTCACTTCGTTCGTTGCTTGAAAATCTCGTCAAACTATCCTTCTCTCAAGAAGAGCTGATGAACGAATTAAAAAATACCGATGTCAATAATCCGAAATATCTCAGCATAGGACAAAAGCAGCGCAAATTAAAAGATGATGCCCGCATGATTGAAGATTCTCTTTTTGCCATTAGCAAGAGAATGTCCGAAATTCAATCGAGTGTCAATAAAGAAATCAGCGCCATCAACATGAATATGGAGAAATCCCTTGATCAGCTAGAAGATAGGCAAACCTCGGGTGCCAGAAGCAGACAACAATTTGTGATGACTTCTGTAAACAACCTTTCTCTATTGCTTAGCGAAGTCCTGAATGCCTTACAAAATCAAATGAATCAAAAGCAAGGAATGGGCGCTTGCAAAAAACCCGGCGGAAAACCGGGAGGAAAGCCTTCTTCATCCATTGCGCAGCTGAAAAAACTACAAGAGCAGCTCAACAAAAGACTGCAGGATATGAAAGATGGTAAAATGCCTGGACAGAAGCCCGGAAGCAAAGAAGGTGGAATGAGCCAAGAATTAGCCCGCATGGCAGCACAGCAGCAAGCCATCAGAAATGAATTGCAAAAAATTAACCAACAAAATAACAAGGACGGAAAAGGATCTCTGGGTAATTTAGATGGATTGGCCAAGCAAATGGACAAAACAGAAACGGATTTGGTAAATAAAATCATCACCCAAGAAACCATCAACAGGCAACAAGAAATCCTTACCCGCCTGCTTGAATCAGAAAAAGCTGAAAAAGAAAGGGACCAAGACAACAAAAGAGAGTCAAATGAAGGAAAAAATATCGCAAATCGTAACCCTAATGAATTTGAAGAGTATAAAAAACTCAAATTGAAAGAAATAGAATTATTAAAAACCATACCTCCTGCTTTAAGTCCATTTTACAAGAAAAAAATCAATGAATATTTTCAAAGTATCGAGACCCCTTAAAGCAAAATATATCCCAAGTATTAAATTCTGATATTCCATGATTACTGAATTACACAACAATTTTGATTTGCAGATTGCATCTATTCCCGGCAGTATCAATACCGTAGAACAATTAATTGAAAAGGTCAGAAATGAAAATAACATTGCTGAAAACGATTATGCAAATATGCTTGTAGCAGTAACAGAAGCCGTTACCAATGCTATATTTCATGGCAACCAAGCAGATCCAGACAAAAAAGTAATGATCACTTGTGAAATCAAATCAGAAGGAACCATTGTTTTTATCATTGCTGATGAAGGCAAAGGTTTTGATTACTATAATCTACCCGATCCTACGGCACCTGAAAACCTCGAGAAATCTTGTGGTAGAGGGGTTTTCCTGATGAAACATTTAGCCGATCAAGTGATTTTTTCTGAAGAAGGAAATGTTGTAGAGCTTTCTTTCAAATTGAATGCCTAATCCTTTTTTGAGGCATGCCTAACATCCCGGTATATTTTTTTTCTGAAGGTATTCGTTTTTCTCCTCTCCATAAAAAAAAGCTGCGTCTTTGGCTTCAATCAGCAGCAAAAAAAGAAGGCTATTCCATACAAACATTGAATTACATTTTTTGTGATGATAACTACCTCTTGTCTATCAATCAAAAATATCTCAATCACCATACCCTAACGGACATCATCACTTTTGACAATGGTGGCGAAGACCCTTTAACTGAAAATACCGTTGAAGGCGATATTTTTATCAGTTACGAAAGGGTAAAAGAAAACGCAAAAAAGTTTGGGGTGCAGGCAGAAACAGAACTCAAAAGAGTAATGATTCATGGCTTGCTTCATCTGATGGGCTATAAGGATAAAACCCTGAAAGATAAAGAGCTGATGAGAAAAAAAGAAGATATCTATCTGCTTAAAGCGAGCAAATAATACCATCGAAATCTATTCTTTTACCTATGTTTTCTGTAAAACCCTTTTACAGATTTTTTAGCAAATGACGAAGATTCAATTTTTCATCCATCAATTTCTCAAGGGCATCTATTGAAATTCTCTCTTGAAGCATGGTATCTCGATCTCTAACGGTTACCGTATGGTCTTCAAGGGTTTGGTGGTCGATGGTAATGCAAAATGGTGTTCCAATGGCATCCATTCTTCTGTACCTTTTTCCGATGTTGTCTTTTTCTTCATAAAGACAATTGTAATCACATTTCAAAAGATCCATAACCTCTCTGGCTTTTTCAGGAAGGCCATCTTTTTTGGTGAGGGGGAAAATAGCCACTTTTACTGGGGCCAAGGGAGCAGGTATTTTCAATACCGTACGAATCTCTGTGGCATCGCCATTGCGAACCTCTTCTTCTGTATATGCATTGCACATCAGCAAAAGAAACATGCGATCTAATCCTATGGAGGTTTCAATCACAAAGGGTGTGTAGGATTGATTCATTTCAGTATCAAAATACTGCAATTTTTTTCCAGAAAATTCTTGGTGTTTACCCAAATCAAAACCTGTTCGGGAATGAATGCCCTCTACTTCACGAAAGCCAAAAGGAAAACGATATTCAACATCCACGGCTGCATTGGCATAGTGGGCAAGTTTTTCATGATCATGATACCGATAATCAGCCGAAGGCGTTCCCAAGTTCAGATGCCATTTCATTCGTGTTTCTTTCCAATGGGCATACCATTTCATTTCATCACCCGGGCGAACAAAAAACTGCATTTCCATTTGCTCAAATTCACGCATGCGGAGAATAAATTGACGCGCAACGATTTCATTTCTGAAGGCCTTTCCAGTTTGGGCGATGCCGAAAGGAATTTTCATCCTGCCGGTTTTTTGTACATTGAGAAAATTCACAAAAATACCCTGGGCCGTCTCAGGACGCAGATACACTTGTTCTGCAGAATCAGCAGCAGAACCCATTTGTGTTGAATACATCAAGTTAAACTGCCTCACATCTGTCCAATTTCGGGTACCACTCACCGGACACGCAATTTCTGCTTCTACAATTAGATTTTTAAGACCTTCCAAGTCATTGTCATTGAGAAAGGTATTCATGGCACTTAACAAACTTGCCGCCTTATCCGTTTTTCCTTTGGCCTCATATTGTGCTGCCTTTTCCTCGATGAGCTGGTCGGCACGATATCTTTTTTTAGAATCTTTGTTGTCGATCATGGGATCGCTGAAACCATCCACATGTCCGGAGGCTTTCCATACCGTTGGATGCATAAAAATAGCGGCATCAATACCCACAATATTTTCATTCATATAAACCATTGATTTCCACCAATAGCTTCTGATGTTGTTTTTTAGTTCTACGCCATTCTGACCATAATCATAAACGGCGCCTAGCCCATCATAAATTTCACTTGAGGGAAATACAAATCCGTATTCCTTGCAATGGGCAACTACTTTCTTGAATTTATCTTCGTTATTGTTCATCTTGCAAATGTAGAAAAATCGAATGAATTTAGAAACCGATTCATCCTGTTTGTCTATAAAAATTAAGTTTCCCCTCCTTTTTGTTTTGCTGAAAATTTTTTGTTACTTCGTTGTCATGTTTCAATACCAATAAGATTGTGCTCAAGAGAGCATCTCTTGTACTGTTCAATGGGGTATGCATGTATCATTTTTATCTTTTCAAAAATATAATGACCTCCTTAAAAATCTCATACATTCGTTTTTTATTCGCGAAAATTAAAATTAAAAAATGACCTCAACTGAAAAAAATTGGATGATCAAACCCGCGGCAGATTCCATAGCCGTAAAGCAACTTGCCGATGATTTGAATATCAGTTTGACATTGTCTAACCTTTTGGTGCAGAGAGGCATTACAAATTTCCAGGAAGCCAAATATTTCTTTCGACCTGAAATTGAGCATCTACATGATCCTTTTTTGATGAAAGATATGGACAAGGCCATTGAAAGAATCCTCCTTGCCATTGAAAGAAAAGAAAAAATTTTAATCTATGGAGATTATGATGTCGATGGAACCACAGCCGTGGCATTGGTGTATTCCTTTCTGAAATCAAGGCATGATGACATTGATTACTATATCCCCAATAGATATGTAGAAGGTTATGGTATCTCTTCACAAAGTATTGAATTTGCGGCCAAAGAAGGAATTCATCTGATCATTGCATTGGATTGCGGTATCAAATCCATGGATAAAGTTGACATGGCAAAAGAGAAAGGCATTGATTTTATCATCTGTGATCACCATCTTCCGGAAGAAAAAATACCCGATGCAATAGCGGTTTTAGATCCCAAGAGAGTAGACTGTCTGTATCCTTTCAAAGAATTATCTGGATGTGGAATTGGCTTTAAACTGATTCAGGCCTTTGCTGAAAAAACAGGCATTGCCTTTGAAACCCTTATTCCCTATTTAGATTTGGTGGTGGTAAGCATCGCAGCAGATATCGTTCATATCACAGACGAAAATAGAGTACTAGCCCATTTTGGTTTAAAACAACTCAACGAGTCTCCACGCCCAGGATTTAAAGCATTGATCGCTTTGAGCAATGTCAAAAAACCCAGCATGTCAATCACCGATATTGTTTTTACCATCGGCCCGAGAATCAATGCTGCTGGACGTATTGAAGATGCCAAAGAAGCCGTGAAACTTCTGATATCTACAACTGAAGAAGCTGCCAATGCATCCGGTATTGTCATCAATTCAAAAAATACTGAACGCATCACACTAGATCATGACATCACCAAACAAGCGATGGAAATGGTCGCCAATGATCAGAATTTTCATCTTAAAAAATCAAATGTGCTGTATAATACCCATTGGTCCAAAGGGGTCATTGGCATTGTTGCCTCGCGGCTCACAGAAAAGTTTTACAAACCAACCATTGTGCTTACCAATTTTGAGGGGGTAGTGAGTGGCTCTGCTAGATCGGTAAAAAGATTTGATGTATACAAAGCCATCGCCGCTTGCAAGGATTTACTTACGCAGTTTGGTGGGCATCAATTTGCTGCCGGACTGACCATGAAACCTGAAAATGTAGATGCCTTCATTGAAAAATTTGAGCAAATTGTATCCAGCACCATTGATGATGATATGCTCGTTCAGGAAATTGAGATCGATGCGGAGGTAGATTTTGCTGAACTTACGCCCAAATTCTCCAGAATACTCAAACAATTTGGTCCTTTTGGTCCTGGAAATATGGCGCCGATATTTACCACCAAGGATGTCAGATACAAAAGCCTTCGGGTATTAAAAGATACCCATCTGGCTGTTACCGTTGGCTCAGGAAATGTACACATGGATGCCATTGGTTTCAACCTGGGATTTCATGAACAAAAAGTAAAAGAAAACAAACCCTTCTCCATTTGCTATTCCGTAGAAGAAAATATTTGGCAGGGAAATACCAGTACGAAATTGCATCTGAAAGACATCAAACACAATTGATACAAAAAAAATGGCCTCTATTCAACTATATATTCAATCCTTTATAAGCGCATGAAGCCCTTACTGATCTTTTATATTTTGGTTGCCTATATCATGCTTCAATTTGCTTGGTGGGCCTACTTGCTTTCCGATCTTGAAAAAAGTGTATACCTGCATAAAATAGAAAATTCCATTCTGTTAAAAGAAGCAGGAAAGCACTATGATGCCAATGTAGAGATGGAATCCAAATTGAATAAACGACTGTATATGATTGCCGGAGAAGGCAGTGTTTTTTTGTTGATATTGGGATGGGGAATTTACAAAACAAGAACGGCCTTTATCAAAGAATTTGCTCTTGCCCGTCAACAAAAAAATTTCCTACTCACGGTCACGCATGAATTTAAATCGCCACTTGCTTCCATCAAATTATATCTGCAAACACTAGAAAAAAGAGAGTTGGAAAAAACACAAAAAGAAGTGTTTATCAAAAATGCCATGAAAGATGTAGACCGCTTAAATGGTCTTGTTGAAAATGCGTTGTTTGCCACGCAAATAGAAAGAAAAGCGTTCAGCATCAATAAAGAAAAAACAGATGTATCCGAATTAATTGAAGATATCATTTTTGCCTATTCAGAGAGCCCGATACGGAATATACAGGTGCGAAAAAATATTGACAAAAATATTGAACTACAAATTGATAGAATTGGTTTTACCTCGATGGTAAATAATATCTTTGAAAATGCAATAAAATATTCTCCCGATCATGAAGAGGTTTTTGTTGAACTCAAACAAAATACGGAGCACACGATGCTAAAGATTTCAGACCGAGGACCGGGCATTCCTGAGAACGAAAAAGGAAAAATATTTGAAAAATTTTATCGCATTGGAAATGAAGAAACGCGAAAATATAAAGGAACCGGATTGGGACTTTATATTGCCAAGCACATTTGCGAATTACATCAAGGTAAAATATTGATAAAAGATCAAAAACCTGCCGGCAGTATTTTTGAAATATCCTTACCCAATGCATAACCTTTTGATTGATAAAAAAAATGGAAAATAAAAAATTGGCTCTGATTATTATGGATGGTTGGGGTATGGGAAAAAATCAAAAATCCAATGCCATATACACTGCAAATCCGCCTTTTTTCAAGCATTTAATGGATGCCTATCCTCACGCCGAATTGCTTACTTCCGGTGAAAATGTGGGCTTGCCTGAAGGGCAAATGGGAAATTCTGAAGTAGGTCATCTCAATATAGGAGCCGGAAGAGTAGTCTATCAAGACCTTGTTAAAATCAATAAAGCCATTCGTGAAAATACACTTGAAAACAACCCGGTATTAAACGATGCTTGGCAATATGCCAATACCCATGGAAAATCTATTCATTTGATGGGATTGGTATCTGATGGAGGCGTTCATTCGCATATCAATCACCTCAAAGCCATCATCAGTTTGTGCAAGAAAAATCAAGTAAAAAATATTTTTGTTCATGCCTTTACCGACGGTAGAGATACTGATCCTTTGAGTGGGAAAAAATTCATCAAAGAAATCCAAGAGCACCTTCAAAAAGAAGGTGGGCAGCTGGCTAGCGTTTGTGGCAGGTATTATGCAATGGACCGCGATAAAAGATGGGAAAGAATTCAAGTGGCCTATGATTTACTCGTTTCTGGAAAAGGAAAAAAAACAAACGATATTGAAAAATCTATTCAAGATGCATACGATGCAAATATCACCGATGAATTTTTATTGCCCATCATTCAGGTAGATGAACATTCGAATCCGGTGGGAATCATCCAAAAAGATGATGTGGTTATTTGTTTCAATTACCGAACAGACCGCTGTCGTGAAATAACGAGTGTATTGACGCAAACAGATATGCCTGATTTCAATATGCACACCATTCCTTTGCGCTATTACACCCTGACCAACTATGATGATTCATTTAAAAATATCCATGTCATTTTCGATAAAAAAGATTTGACGATGACCCTTGGAGAAGCCTTGTCATTGGCAGGAAAATCCCAATTGCGAATTGCTGAAACAGAAAAATATCCACATGTTACCTTCTTTTTTTCAGGTGGTAGGGAACATCCTTTTGAAGGAGAAAAAAGAATTATGATTCCCTCACCAAAAGTGGCAACCTACGATTTAAAACCTTCTATGAGTGCTGCGGAAGTGAGAGATGCTGCCATTCATGAAATGGAAACAACAGCACCGGATTTTATCTGTCTTAATTTCGCAAATCCTGATATGGTAGGACATACCGGCGTTTTTGATGCCATCGTGGAGGCCGTTCAGGTAACCGATTCCTGTGTAGAAAAAATTGTTGAAGCAGGAATTCGTCAAAAGTATTCTTTTCTCATTACTGCCGACCATGGAAATGCAGACTATACACAAAATGAAGATGGAACACCAAACACTGCGCACACCACCAATCCGGTACCGATTATCTTGATTGACAAAGATTACAAGTCCATCAACAATGGAAAACTTGCAGATTTAGCACCTACCATTTTAACGATGTTGCAGGTAGACATTCCCGCAGAAATGAATGGGAAAGTATTGATTTAATTTTCTTAACGAATCAAGCTGATTCTTCCTACAAATACTTTCTCTTTGTAATTGGTTGAAAACTTCACCCGGATGATGTACGCATATACATCATTTTGAGCTTTTTCAATCCCTCCATTGGCCCTGCCATCCCAAGGGGTATCCATAGAATCTGAAATAAAAATACTATTCCCCCATCTATCAAAAATGTTTAGCTCATAATTCATAATATTCAATCCATATCCACCAAAAGTATCATTCCGTCCATCGCCATTGGGGGTAAAGGTATTGGGAATATAAAATGTTTCATCAGTTTCAATCACCACAGGACAATAGGTAGTGTCTTTGCAATTGTATAGGTTGGTAACAATCAAAAATGAATTGAACACCCCTGAATCGGGGAAAAAATGTTTCACATTGCATTGATTGGATCTTTCTCCATCACCAAAAATCCACAAACAGGTATCATAGCCTGTAGATAAATTCTGATAGGTAATTTCAGGTCGGTTAATACTTGCTGTGGTTGGATCTGACGAACAAGAAGCTACCGGAACAGGATGAACATCGATATACTGAGGCTTTTGTAATGTGCTGCTGCAGTTTTTTGACGAAGTTACCGTTAACACCACATCATAAGCCCCTGGACTGTTATAGGTATAAAAAGGATTTTGCAAAGAAGTATTGATTGGACTATCGCCTAAGTTCCAGTTCCATTTATTTACCGTTGCATTTTTCACCACACTAGAATCTAAAAAAGAAACCTCTAAAGGAGCGCAGCCGCTTAAAGGCGTGCCTCTAAAATATACCGTTGGCAAATCATCAATGGTTACCGGTAAAACCACCGTATCCCTGCATCCCAATGCCGATTGAATGGCAAGAGTTACTTGATAGGTAGAGTCCATAGCATAAGCATTTCCGGGATTTTGAAAGAAAGAAACATTGGCATCACCAAAATCCCATGACCACAAAGAAATAGGATCTCCCGGCAAAGCATTTGATAAATCGGTAAAAAGGGTATTGGATGTTTCGCAGGTGGGTGGATAGCTGAAGTTTGCTACCGGATTTCCGAAAATCGTAACAAATGCTGTATCCGGAATGGATATACATCCATTGGTATCCGTTGTAATTACCACATAGGGGATGGTTACCGGAATCAGTGTGGGGTTGCTTAAACCATTCACCCAGGGTGCAGACACGATGGGATCATTCAGCCCAAAGGCCGGTGTCCATGCGTAGGTATTTTTTGACGGACTTCCAGGGTTAAACCCAATCTGAACAGAATCACCTGTACAGAAAGCCAATGGCGTAGGTCCCGCATCCGATATGGGCAGAGGCCATACCTGCACCACAGCGGTGTCATTGGTAGCACATCCACTCTTGGTGGTGGTAAGGATGTATACATTATCGACAGTCGTCAGTCCAGGATTCGTAAGCGATACCTTCGGATGAGAAATGGTTGAATCGTTCAAGCCCGTTCCGGGAGACCATAGATAGGTATTTCCTGCCGTCAAATTTTTCACGCCAAGGCTATCAGCCCCACCGGAACAAAAGAATACATCCTTTCCAGCATTTGAAGTGGGAAATGGTTTGATCGTCAGCAGCATGGAATCTCTTCCGGAACATCCAAAACCATTGGTATAGATAACCACATATTTATTTACCAAATTTCCCGGTCCAGCGTTATTGATGGTAAGGGTAGGCGATGAAAGACTAGAACCCGACATATTGGCAATTGGACTCCAGGAATACGTCATCCCTGCAATATTAGCCACACCGATGTTTACCGGTATTCCTGAACAAATATTGGTATCAAGCCCGGCATCGGCTATCGGATTTGGATTGACATTCACATAAACTTGATCGCTATCGGTGCATCCTGCCTGCGTAACGGTAAGGGTATAGGTGGTGGTGGTAGGCACATTGATGGTCGTGAGTTTTACCTGAGGTCTCGGGATATTGGCATTGTTTAAACCTGTTGCCGGCAACCAAGCATATGAATAGCCCGCAGTAATGATCGCCCGCAGGGTGTCAGCACCACCTGAACAGAAGGTGACATCAGAACCAGCATCTGCAATAGGCAAAGGCTTAACCGTAACCGTTACCTGCCCGGTAGAAGAACATCCCGTTAAATTATCAGTAGTGGTGAGGGTATAGGTACTTGTCAGATTAGCAGGCCCTGGATTTGTGAGGGTTGCAGTAGGATTCGATATCAAAGCATTGTTTAAACCTGTTGCAGGAGACCAAGAATAGGTGAGGTTAGGGCCGGCAGCGGCTCCCAGACTAGCAGTAATTCCCGAACAAACGGATACAGCATTGCCGGGCACAGAAACAGGGGCTGCAACTACGGTAGCCTTCATCACATCGCTGCTGTTGCATCCTGCAAATGACACTGTCAAGGTATAATTGTTGATACCAGCGGCATTTAAGGTCAAATCAGGATTTGAAATAGTTGATGCACTAATGCCTACCGCCGGAGACCAAGAATAGGTAAGGCCGGGAATAATTGGCGGGGCAGGATTTGGCCCAATATTGACCGTGTCACCTGAACACAATTGCACATCAGGCCCTGCATTGGCAATGGGTTTATCGATTACCTGCATCGTTACCGTATCAAAAATCATACAAGGACCCGGCTGATAAATGATATCTATGGTTTCTACATTTTCAGGAATACCATCATTGGTAGGAACGATATTGATGGCATTACATGCCTGCCCTGCGAGTATGGTTGTGGAATTGGTAATCAAAGTGTAATCAACTCCATTTTGAGCCGTTCCTGCTACCAGGTAATTTACCGTGAGAGGGCTTGTATATGGAGTAGGACGACAAAAATTGATCTGCCCATTTTGACAACCTTCAATTGCATTTCCAACGGTAGCCACCGCCGTTACAGAAGCACATTTTAAACTTCCCGCCTCGAGAAAAACGCCTGAATCATATATACAGTCATTTCCATCGGCAATGGCAATTTTAACATGGTATGTACTGCAGGGCTGAACCGGAATGGTCGCTGTCATGGGTACGGTGTAGCCATCATACTGAATCTCATTTGGGCCCAAAGGACTGAATCCATCTCCATTGTCGACGTAATATCCGCTGTTTAAAATGTTGTTTACCGTATTGATGGTAACCGGAATAGAGGTGCCCGGCACAACAGCAATATTTTGTGTTCCGGCAATACCCGGTCCGGAAATATAAAAAGCAAAGGCATCATTGTACCCTGTTGCCACAAATTCGGTATATTCTTCAGAGCCAAAAACATATTTAAAGTTCAAGGTATCGCAAACTGGGATCACATCAAATTCCAACGCGCAAGCGTCAAAAGTTGGTGAGGCGGCAATGATTTGCAAATCAGCGTCACCACCATTTCCTCCACAAGTAGATAATCCAAAATCATCATTTCCAAAAGGACTATAGGCATTGTTTGCATCTCCAGTAGTCAATAAAATACCATTGCCAATACCCAGACCTACGCTGACTCCACCGGTAAAAGACCCATACGCAGAGGTACTGCATCCCCCTGAAATGGTGGCATTGCTCACGCTAATACCTGGCCCGGCAAGGGCCTTGGCCATTTGCTGTGCTGAAGATCCCGGGGTGACAACCAGCTGTGCTTCAGCATAGCTATACCCCAATAAGAGAATAAAAATCAGACAGGCAAACTTTAAAAAACTCCTATTTAAATGCACTTTTTTAGATCGTTTCAAGGATAATTTGGGATTAAATATAAACCTCTGTTGTTGGGATTGATAATCACAAAAATAATTATTTTTTTAATAGATAACAGCATATCGCAGAGGCAACAAATTTATTTCATTTGCTGCAGGGCCTCATCGATAGATTCTACGGGCAATTTGCAGGTTTTATCCCGGCAAACATACATGCGGGTTTTCAAAGGGGCATACCTATTTTTCAATATCGGGAGGGTGCTTTCACTTTCAGCCCCTGCCAGCAAGGTATTTGGCATCCATTTTTTGTTCATCTCCTCGCGAAAAGCAGAAGCTTTTTCCCCTGAAATGGCTATTTCATAAAACGGATAGGCATATTTCAAAAAAAGAATCCCCCAATTGGAATGGGCAGAAAGATAGCGGGGCATTTCCCTAACCACGTTATTCAGCATGGTTTCGGACTGAGAGAGGTAGGCCTCATTTCCCAATAAATGCCCCAATGTAAAGAGATTCAAGGCCATTTGAGAATTGGAGGCAGGAATTACATTGTCCATAATTTCCATTTTACGGGCAATCAAGGGGGGGTCGGTATCAGAGGTAAAGAAATACATGCCACTTTCCGGGTCTTTAAAATGCATTTCCACATAAGCAGTCAAACGCTCCGCTTTCTGCAACCAAACTTCCTGAAAGCTAGCCTGATATAAGGATAGGTAGGCATCAATCAGAAAAGCATAATCTTCTAAAAATCCTGAAATGTTTGAGCGCCCAGCTTTATAATTGTGATACAATGAGCCATCCTCGCAGAGGAAGTTTTTTTCAATAAAAGAGACATTGCGCAGGGCTTTTTCAAGAAAGGCTGTATCCTGAAAGGCCATATAGGCATCCGCATATCCTTTGAGCATCAGGGCATTCCATGAGCATAGCTGCTTATCATCCAAGGCAGGACGGATTCTTTTTTCACGGGCTTCAAACAAAATCTTTTTGGCAGCAGAAATTTTTTCATGGAGTTCCTCTTCGGTGATGTCCAAAAAAGCTGCACATTCGATATCTGTTTTGTTCCGAAGCAAGATATATTGATTGTCCTCCCAAAAGCCCAAGGTATTCACATTGAAATACTCGAAAAAGACCCTAGACTCTTTCCCCAGCAATGCTTCCAATTCTTCTTTCTCCCAGATATAGAATTTCCCTTCTTTTCCTTCACTATCCGCATCCAGGGAAGAATAAAATCCCCCTTCATCGGAGGTCAATTCGCGCTCGATAAAGGCAAGGGTTCCGTAAACTATTTTTCGGTATTCTTCCTGATGGGTAAGCTTGTAGGCATCTGAATAGAGGCTTACCA
>CANKSK010000008.1 GCA_947485425.1 Bacteroidota bacterium
ATATTGGAGTTTAATATCATCCCCTAGAGATGCATGGGTATTTGCTGCGTTTTTTTACTTTTCAGTATTATTTTGTAACTTGTGCATGGAATAAATTTGAAATATGATTACCTATAGGCCTATTCATTTTGTAGTTTTTTTATTTGGAATCATTTTATCCTTGCACGTAAAAGCGCAGGGAAATCTGCAATTCAATCAAGTAAAATTAGTTACGCTTCAAGAAACGGTTCCTTCCGGTAAAGTTTGGAAGTTAGAATCGGCACCTTACAAAATTGATGCGGTGGGTACCTTGGGAAATTACACCAGCGCAAGCCCTGGCGTAGAATATGTGCAGACCATCTATGTAAATGGAAACGCATTATTTGTTCAGGCCATTCGCTATTATGATGGCTCCTGGCATTTGTTTTCCGGTCCTACTTGTCAGTTTCCCTTGTGGCTTCCTGAAGGAAGCACATTGTCTGCCGGCGCAGGGGTGCAATTTATTTCTGTACTCGAATTCAATGTAGTGCCTTAAAAAAATGGATATGAAGAATAGAATTTCTCGCAAATACCATACGCTATTGCTCTTTGTCATTTTTGCGTTCTTTGGTATGCCTCTCAAGAGCATGGCTCAAGGGAGTTTGCAGTTTAACCAGGTACTTTTTATCAATTCCAATGCCTTGCAAACGGTGCCCAATGGGAAAGTATGGAAAATAGAGACCTTGTTGATGCCCAATGAGCCCTTTGTTAAGTTTAACAACCAAAATGGAGGATCCTGCGGCTGTGATGCGGGAGGTGGGTATTCAAGAGATAACTATGTAACCGCGTATACGGCATCTGAGTTTAACGGCAGAAATAATATACAGATTGATGGCGTGAATTATGTGTATGCCATTGGTAGCAATATCTGTTGGCTGCATGCAGGGCAAACCATTGCCCCTCTTCAGCTTTCAACACCTTCGCAATATGCACATAGCGGTGGTAACGGTTGTTATGCCCCTTATTGGATTGATGGCGTCTTTCAAGGTTGTTCCGCCTATACGCCCTCTGTTGTCAGTGTTACAGCAGTCATCTCAATCATTGAATTTAATATTGTGCCCTAATGAAAATACAAAATAGATGGTCTTTTGCCACAAAGGTATTTGCGGTTTTGTTGTTGGTTGTACTGGGCTTTTTTGAGCACTCAAATGCGCAATCCGGATTGGCTTTTAGTCAGGTTCTCCTGGTTGACAATCAAGTGCAAACGGTGCCTGCCGGGAAGGTTTGGAAAATGGAATCGATATGGTCATTTACTTCAGGGGTAGTAAATTCCAATTGCTCAAGTGTCACAAATGCCATTGATTATGGGCGTGCAATCGAAGTCAATTCTGTTGTTTTATTTCCTGTTAGTGCCACCCAAACGGGTTCTTCGGGTAATATATTTTTTAGTGGAGAAGTTGCTTCTTTTCCGTATTGGGTTCCTGCCGGAACAACGGTAAGGTCCTATTGTCCGGGTTCGCAAATCAGTATTTTGGAATTTTCTATCGTTCCTTAATCATTCTATAATTCCTCATCTAAAAATGAAAAAAATTTATATCCTATTCTTTATGCTGCTTGCCGGCACCTACCTTGCTTCTGCGCAGAGCAGTTTGCAATTTAATCAGGTGGTTTTGGTGAATGGCGTAAATCAAACGGTTCCTCAGGGCAAGGTTTGGAAGGTAGAGTCTGTTGTATCAGGCTATTCTTACCCCATCAGTTCCAATTGTTCCTCAGCATCAAATAATGGAAACTATGCCACCGCTTTGTATATTGATAATGCTATTTATTTTTCTGATGTCTCAAATCACGCCGGAACAACCTATTCATCCGTGATGTTTAATGGTTCACAGTCTTTTCCTTTCTGGCTTCCTGCAGGGACAAATTTACGCGCAGCGTGCAGCTCATCCTTGGTAAGTGTTATTGAATTTAATATGGTGCCTTAAAATGAAAAAGCAATTTATATATCTATCCTTTCTATTTTTCTTTTTTCTTGTCTCCAAAACGCATGCGCAGGGCAGTCTGCAATTCAATCAAGTATTGATGCTCACCTCTACTGCCGGATTTGATAATGCCCTTGGTGTCGTTCCTGCAGGGAAGGTATGGAAAATAGAATCTGTTGGTGGAGGCACAACCGGAGATGCGTATATTAAAATCAATGGATTGAATGGCGGAATGTTCAATAACAACTACGCAGGCTATACAGGTTTGTATTACAACTCCTGTCATTTGCCCATTTGGCTTCCTGCCGCCACGCAATTGGGTTTTGGCGGAGGAAATGGATCTTCATTGTTTTGGTTTAGCATTATTGAATTTAATATAATACCCTAGCGGATGATGCAGATAGCAAACCTATTTTCTAGTTCCAGATCTTTGGTTTTTAAAATGATGCTGATGTGTATAGGTGTCATTTTAACACCTTATCATATCTATGCGCAAGGGGTTTCGCCTGAAGTGCAATTGCGTATTGATAGTCTAAATAAATGGGTGCAGATGCAATTGAAAACAACAGGAGCAATTGATCAAAAAAAGTTAGATAGTTTAAATGCAGACATTCGCTTGTTTCAGCAGGAAGAAAAAAAGAATGCCAAGGAAGATAGAACCGGCAAGCAGTCAAGTGCTGAAAAAATCATTTCCAAACAAGGCATGGTAGGGACAACCTTTTCAGTGCCGACCTCTCGGATATGGAAGGTAAAAAGGGTATTTGTTTCGGATAATGGTGGGCATAATATTCTGGTCACATCCTTGCGTTTTCCCGGTGAATATCATGCCGGGGAGAAAATCAATGTGCCTGCCTGGACGGCAGAATCGAATCTCCTGGGAGCGGATATGGGTAGTTTAAATTATATTTTTGAAATAATTGAAAGTGAAATAATAAAATAATTAGTACATTCGAATCAATAAAATATAGAGATGAAATCACTGGTAAAAATAAGTTTGGGCATGTTGTTGATAAACGGCATGTTTATTTTCGGCGCCTCAGCACAAGTGGGTATAGGAACCAAGACGCCGGATGCAAGTTCGGTACTAGAGCTGAATGCGAGCAATAAAGGGTTTTTGGTCCCCCGTCTAACCCAAAGTCAGATGCAAGGGATCACGAGTCCCGCCACGGGATTGATGGTATATGTAACGGATATAAACCCCGGATTTTATTACAATTTGGGAACACCATCCATACCGCAATGGCAGGCATTGGGCGCTTCACAAGGTCCTACGGGCCCAACAGGCTTAAGTGGTGCTACTGGTGCAGCGGGTTCTATCGGTTTGTCAGGGCCAACAGGAGCAACGGGGCCAACAGGTATCGGTTCAGTGGGTCCAACTGGTCCTACCGGTACTGCAGGGCAAGTGGGTGCTACGGGCCCTAATGGTCCAACAGGAATGGGTGCCACAGGCGCCACAGGCCCAGCAGGTCCTACGGGATTAACGGGACCAACAGGCCCTGGAGGTACCAACCAATGGAATTTAAATGGCAATGCGTCCACCAACCCAGGAGCAGACTTCCTGGGTACGACAGATGCCAATGATGTGGTGATTAAAACCAACAATGTTGAACAAATGCGCATTACCTCAGCCGGTTCGGTGGGAATAGGAACCAATACCCCCAATGCAAATGCGGTATTGCAATTGGATGCCTCCAACAAAGGTGTTTTATTTACAAGGCTCACCAGCATTCAGCGTCAAGCCATGACGCTAAATGCAGCGGATGACGGCCTATTGGTATATGATCAAACCGTACAAAAGTTTTATTATTGGGATGGAAATGCTTTGGCATGGAAGGTAATGGGTTCCGGTTCTGGAGGAGCTGCCGATTGCTATACTTGCGACGGATTTTAAGATATTTGAAGCATAAAAAAACCACTGTGTTGTTTTAACACAGTGGTTTTTTTATGGATAGATACTTTGTTTTCTTCAAATGAAAATGACCAACTGGAATTTTCACTCTCTAAAAATATGTATTAGGAAATCACCCAGCTTTCTTTTCCTTTTAGCAAGGCGTCTAGGTTGCCATTTCCTCTTTTGCTAATGGTATCAGCAATTTGATTTACAAGCATTTCTTCGTAACAAGGACGATCTTCAGAGTAAATCACGCCAAATACTCGCGGCATATGATTTTCATGGATGGGGTTATCAAAAAAGCGTGTAAGGATTTCTGCTTTTAGTCTGTCTTTTTCATCATGTATCCAAAGATCATTTGTAGAGTTGCCATCGGCAAGATCTACGATAACAGGAGCATAACCATCTAAACGAATACCTTTTTCATTTTTATCTCCAAAGATCAATGGTTTACCATGCTCAACCATTAAGGTTTCCAATTTTTTGGTTTCTTTATCGGTATAGATAAAAAATGCGCCATCATTGAATACGTTACAGTTCTGATAAATTTCAAGGAAGGATGCACCTTTGTGTTTGTGTGTTC
The DNA here is from genome assembly GCA_947485425.1 of Bacteroidota bacterium. Classification (GTDB taxonomy): domain Bacteria; phylum Bacteroidota; class Bacteroidia; order AKYH767-A; family CANKSK01; genus CANKSK01. The sequence goes on from CANKSK010000008.1 coordinate 4,412, forward strand.
TGCGCAGCATTTCTTTCAAGTGTACAGGGTCACGATCCATGCTTCTGGCTACAAAAGTAGCATCAGCGCCCATGCTAAGCGCCAAGGGGTTGAATGGGTGATCCAAAGAGCCGAAAGGTGTAGACTTGGTAATTTTACCTTCTTCAGAAGTAGGTGAATATTGTCCTTTTGTCAAGCCATAAATCTGGTTGTTGAACAATAAGATATTTACATCAAAATTTCTTCTCAGCAGGTGGATAAAATGATTTCCTCCAATGGATAAGGCATCACCATCACCAGTGATAATCCATACGCTTAATTCAGGCCGAGAAGCTTTTAGTCCACTTGCAATAGCGGTAGCGCGGCCATGAATACTGTGCATCCCGAATGTTTCCATATAATATGGGAATCTCGAGGAGCAACCGATGCCGGAGATAAAAACGATTTCTTCTCTTTTTAGTCCCAATTCAGGTAAAACCGTTTGTACTTGTTTTAAGATGGAGTAATCTCCGCAACCGGGGCACCACCTTACATCCTGGTCGGTGACCAAATCTTTTGATGTCATCGGTTTGTCGAGTATTGTATTTTCGTTGGTGTTCATGAGTATAAACTTTTAAGAAAGATGCTTTAATTGTATATGGAAATTGATTTCTAAAGAGGAAACCCTTCCGTTTTTTATTTCGATAATTCTACTACTTTGTCTTTAATTTCCGATGCATTGAAAGGCAGTCCTTTGATTTTGTTTAATCCTATAGCAGGAATCAGGAATTGATCACGAATGAGCTTAATGAGCTGGCCATTATTCATTTCAGGAATCAATACGGTGTCAAAGTTTTTCAATATGCTTTCCAAGTTTTTAGGGAAAGGAAACACATGGCGAAGGTGTGCATGCGACACATCACAGCCTTCGGCTCTTGCTTGAATCAGGCCGGTTTTGATAGAGCCATATGTTGAGCCCCATCCAAGCACCAATACTTTTGCTTTTTCATTTCCACTATCCAATTTTTGCAGCGGAATGTAGTCAGCAATTTTATCTACTTTGGCTGCTCTCATTTTAACCATGAATTCATGGTTTTCGGGATCATATGAAATGTTACCGGTTTCATGTTGTTTTTCGAGGCCGCCAATACGATGTTCTAGGCCTTTGGTGCCGGGAATGGCCCATGGTCTAGAAAGTTTCTCATCTCTTTTGTATGGAAGGAATTTTTCTTCGGCGTTAGTTTTTGGTTTTTCAAACTGCACATGAATAGGGGGTAAGCTTTCTGCGGTAGGATATTGCCAAGGTTCGGCACCATTGGCGATATAACCATCTGTTAAGAGGATAACGGGTGTCATGTGCTCCAGGGCGATGCGGCAAGCCTCATAGGCTGCGCCAAAGCAATCTCCCGGGGAGGATGCAGCAATAACTGGAATAGGCGCTTCTCCATTTCTTCCATAGATGGCCTGCAGCAAATCAGATTGTTCGGTCTTGGTAGGAAGCCCTGTTGATGGACCTCCACGCTGAACGTTGATAATCAGTAAAGGCAATTCAAGATTTACTGCCAATCCCATGGCTTCGGTTTTTAGAGCGATACCGGGGCCTGAGGAAGCGGTAGTTCCGAAGCTGCCGCCGAAAGAGGCGCCAATGGCCGAGCAGATGGCAGCAATTTCATCTTCTGCCTGAAAGGTTTTTACCCCGAAAACTTTTTGTTTAGAAAGCTCATGCAAGATATCAGAAGCCGGGGTAATGGGATAGGTTCCATAAAATAAATTGACACCGGCTTTTTGTGAAGCCGCAATCATTGCATAGGCCGTTGCCTGATTCCCCATGATGTTTCGGTATGCACCAGGCACCATCTTTGCCTTTTTTACATCATAACGCGTCATGAAGGTTTCAGTCGTTTCACCAAAGTGATAACCGGCTTTCAGTACCTTGATATTGGAGTCAAGAATATCTTGTTTTTTGGAGAACTTTTCGTTCAAAAAGTTGATGCTATTTTCGATAGGCCTATTGTACATCCAATAGATAAATCCGAGGATGAACATATTTTTTGACCTGTCAATTTCTTTGGTGGTAAGGCCTGATTCGGCCAAACTGTTACGGGTAAGCTTGGTGATATCAAATTGGTAGAGGTGGTATTTCTCCAAAGTTCCGTTGGTAAGCGGATTGTTTTCCTCACCATAACCAGAAAGACGCAGATTTTTGGTGTCAAATCCGTCAATATTGGCGATAATGATTCCGCCTTGTTTGAGAAGTCTGATATTGGCTTTCAGCGCTGCTGCGTTCATAGCCACCAAAACATCACATTCATCGCCGGGGGTATGTATGTCAATGCTTCCAAAGTGGATTTGAAAGCCTGATACGCCTGCCAGGGTGCCTTGTGGGGCCCTGATTTCAGCAGGATAGTCAGGAAATGTACTTAGGTCATTGCCAAATAGGGCAGTGGTATTGGTAAACTGCATACCGGTAAGCTGCATTCCATCACCTGAATCGCCTGCAAACCTGATGGTTACTTCTTCTAATAATTCTTTTTTTTCAGCCATTATAGTGTCATTTTAGTGTCTATTCTGCCCTTGTTTTTTATCAGGCAGAAACCTTGTCATCCCTTGTTTTAAAAACGAAAACAAAAGTACAATATAGAATTGAATACAACAAAGTAAGATGCAAATAATAAACAATTTTGTCTCTGTGTTGTTTTGGTTTTTTAGATCAAAATGAAATTTATAACTCCTTGTAAATCTGATAGAAAGATACAATTTAAAGCCTGTTATGCTTGCTAATTTTAATCCTCTTGTTGATAAAAATCAGTTCATAAAATGTCTTGTATCTCTTTCGGGTTTTGTGAGGCATACAATTCATCAAGTTTTTAAAGGTATTGTGAGGTGAACGGAATAATTTGTATATTTGAAACCTTAAAATAAATCGGTTCAAGGAATATATAATTTGGGCTTGCATGGTTTTAAATAGCTGATAAATAGCTATATACGTATAAAATGAAAAAATTAGCATCTATGAAAAAAATCATTTTTATATTGATTTCAGTGGCAATGGTTCTGTATTTGGGTTCCTGTACAAAGGAAACGGTAGATCCTGATTTGGAAGGGAAATCAGCCTTTTATGGATTTCTTGATGGATACAGTGTAAGTTGTTTGGAAGGTCAGTATGGAACGGCCGGTAGTGGAGCCCTTATTTTTCCAATAGATTCTGATAGTTCAATGGCTTCATATACTTCCTATATGTCTAATCAGAATATGACACTCACCATTTCAAGGGGTATATTGAGATACAATGGCATCGGTGGAGCTTCCACTTCAGATTTTAAGGCCTATTTCCCAGTTACCACCTTGGCAATTGCCGATACCGCAAAACCAGGTATGCAGGTAGGATATATTGATTACAGGGGCGAAAGCTGGTCTACCAACTGGGGTCCTCAAAGCGATAGCTATTTTAAAATTACCAAGGCAGAATCTTCTTCTGCTTTAGCCAAAATAACCCTAGCCGTAGAGGGGGAGTTTAAATGTCGTGTATATAACAAAAAGGGGAATATGCATGTTTTGAAAGGTACGCAGTTTAAGGGGAAATTTACCAACCTCTAAAGGTGCTGAACCTATTTTTAGGAAATCCTTCTGTCGTCTTTTATCGTTTCTTGGTTTTTAATTTTTTACGAAAGGCTTCATTTTTCTGTATTTAATAGTACCTTTGAAGCATTCGTGGTTTCCGGAAACGGAATTAATAGGGAATCAGGTGCAATACCTGAACAGTTCCCGCTGCTGTAAGCTCATATAAAGCCAAAAGGATGTTTGCCACTGTTCTGTAATGGATGGGAAGGTGCCTAAGGTGAGCAAGTCAGAATACCTGCCAAGGATAAATAATTCACAGCTTTCGGAGAAAAGGCGAGGAATGGATTTGGCGTATGTCTGTTTCTTTTTTCTTTTGATATCTGTACTTGCTAAAAAAATACATGGCAAGGTTCTGCCTTTGGCAGGGAGTTATTTCCAATACCTTTTTCTGACGGAAAAAACAGATGATTCAGATATGATGCGTTTACAGAATATCCTCTTCTTTTTGCTATTTATATTGGGTTCTCCTTTCCTTTTTGGGCAGGTGAAAGACAGTGTCTATATTCTTCCTGCCGCAGAAATTCAAGCCTTCCGCTCTGGCGGTTTTCAAACAGGTGTCAAAACGACACATATAGATTCTGTTGTGCTTTCAGATTATCATCTGTCTTCTTTGTCTGTGCTTTTAAATCAGCAATCTTCTGTATTTGTAAAATCCTATGGCACTTCATATGCCGGGACTTCCTTTCGGGGGATGTCTGCTGCACATACGGGTATCTATTGGAATGATATTCCCTTGGGTTCTCCCATGTTGGGGCTCACCGATTTGTCTTTGCTGCCTGTATCTGCGGGAGATTATATTGACATCCGGCATGGTGGTGGCAGTGCGGCCTTTGGCAGTGGCAATGCCGGAGGAAGTATTCATATCGATTCAAAACCGGAATTTATAAAGAGAAATAAACTGGGCATACAGCAAAGCATAGGAAGCTTTGGCGCCTATACAGGAAGTTTACATTCTGTAAACGGCAATGAAAGGTGGCAGTCTTCAAGCAAAATGATTTTTAATAAATCAGAAAACAACTTCATTTTTACAGATCTTTTTTCAGATGGGTATCCGAAAAAAAGGCTTTCTCATGCTGAAAGTTCTCGGGCTTCATTGATACAGGATTTTTATTATCGTGCTAAAAACAATCAAACCCTATCGTTGCATGCGTGGTATCAGGGAGGGATGCGAAATATTCCCGCAACGATGAGCATGTCCATGAGCAAGGCCTCTGAAGAGGAGCAAAGCATGCGCGCTTCCGCGGAGTGGAAGCAATTGTTTGCTACATCGGGCATACAGCTGATGACCGCCTATTCCTATAATCATTTGTTATACCGGGATCCCACGACTGGAATCTTTTCGGATAGTTATTACCATACTACTTTTAGCAAGGCCGCATACGACTATGCTTTTGATGAAAGATTTCAATTGCATACTGGCATCAACCTCACCTATAGTTCGGCATATGTCAATGAATATGGCATGAAAAGGAATCAGGGGCTTGTTTCGCTTTATGCTTCTATACAATATCGCATCAAATCCGGGAAGTTTAAATCAACCCTTGCGCTAAGGCGCGACTATGCAGAGCTGTTTACGTGTCCCATGACCCCTTTTGCAGGGCTTGAAATGGTGTTGTACAAATCTTTCGGATGGTATGCCAATGCAGGAAGAAATTTTCGGATACCAACCTTCAATGATCTGTTTTGGCGGCCAGGAGGAAATCCTTCTCTAAAGCCTGAAAATGGAATCAGCTCTGAAGCAGGATTCAGCATTGACAATACAAAAAGCCATCAAGCTTTTACCTATGAGATGCATGCAAGTGGATTTTATTCTTCTGTACAAGATTGGATCATATGGCTTCCTGCGGGAGGTATGGTTTGGTCGCCTCAAAACATGAAAAGCGTTATGGGTAGAGGCTTGGAATATGAGGGTATGCTTGCTTTTCAAAGAAAGGATTTTCGTTTGCATCTATCGGGAAGTTATGCGTTTACCTTATCAGATAACCAAAATAAAACCGACTTAAATTATGGGCGTCAGCTTATTTATGTGCCCTATGAAAATGCCAATGCATCCATTCGATTGGAATATAAGGGCTATCTTTTTTCATTGCATGAGAGCTATACCGGTGGCAGGTATGTTTCTCCCGATCATTCGGAAATATTGCCTGCATATCAGCTGTTGAATATGTCCGCAGGAAAATTTTTTGTCTTTGGAAATTATTTGTTGCGGATGGGATTGGATGTAAATAATCTATGCAATACAAGCTACCAATCTGTGCAGTGGATTCCCATGCCGGGTAGATCCTATGGATTCAAGATTGGAATAGAATTTAATTAAACCATCCTATAAAATATTCATCATAAAAAAATGCTCATGAAAAAAACTGCTGTCAAATCGTTTGTTTATGTCTTCTTGCTTTCTGTATTATTTGGTGCTTGTAAAAAAGTTGAAGACCCACAGAAAAACAGCTCTATTATTAGCAGTTCCACTTTTGCCCAGGGTGTGTTTATTACCAATGAGGGGCCTTTTGGCAGCGGCACAGGAACGGTTTCATTTTATGATCGCAAACTGAATACGGTGCGGGCAGATATTTTTCAGGAGGTGAATAACAGGCCATTGGGTAATGTGGTTCAGTCGATGGAGATAATTGGTGATAAGGCCTATATTGTTGTAAACAATGCCAATAAAATTGAAGTGGTGAATGCTTCTACTTTTAAATCTGTGGGAAGTATTGCAAATTTGGAATATCCGCGTTATATTCTTTCTGATGGAAAGGGGAAAGCCTACATTAGTCAGTGGTCATCGCCGGGCCGTATTGCAGTTGTTCAGCTGGATAACTTAAAGATTCTCAAAACCATTGTCGTTGCCGATGGGCCGGAAAGAATGCTTCTTTTTGGCGATAAGCTTTACGTGGTAAATACCGGTGGTTTTGGCAGTGAAAACAAAGTAAGTGTTATAAATACACTTACTGATGAATTAGAGCAAAACATAACAACGGGAGATTCTCCCAATAGTTTGGTGTTGGATGCCAATCATAAAATTTGGATTTTATGTGGCGGTAAAAAAGTTTATGCCGGAGCGCCCTCCTATGAGTTGGACACTGCCGCAAGTACAGCAGGTAGTTTGCTTATGCTAGATGCCATCAGTGGGCAGATTGAAAAATCTTTATCCTTTTCATCTAAAGTTCTTTTTCCTTCCAATTTGTGTTTGAATAAGGAAAAAAATCAGTTGTTTTTTAATGGAGGTGATGGTGTTTATGCGATGAAAATTTCTGATGCGGTTTTGCCTCAGCAATCGATTGTAAACAAGGTGTTTTATAGTCTGGCGTATGATACCGTCAGCACGTATCTGTATGGTTCAGATCCTTTGGATTATCAAGGCAAAGGGGAGGTCTATCGGTATAATAGCTATGGTATGGAGATAGATCATTTTCAGGCAGGGATCATCCCTGGCAATTTTACTTTCCGATAAGTTTTAATTTTTTCAGGAAGGATTTATATTGATTTATTTGGTTTCGATCATTGGGGTGCTGATCACATTGCTTTTGTGCAGTGCTCTGTCATAAATAAAAAAGTCCAATCTTACTTTTTCTCCGAAGCCGAAGGTGTTGATATTTTGGGTGATTTCTCCTTTTAAGGTTTTGTTTTTTCCTGCAGGAACGAGATACGGCAACCTGGCATTGTATTGCACATGGGCGGTATCTCCTTCAATGGGGGATGAGGGATAGATGTGCACAAAAAGACCTGTTTTTTTGTCAAATTCCAGATAATCAATCATGAGGTCATAATAATAAGGGGAATTCAATGCATAGGGTGTACTTACCTCATTTTGTTTTAGGCCAATGTCTCCATCACCATCCGTAAAATCGAATTTGAGATCTATGGAGGTTAAAGTTCCTTGGGTATTGTAGTTTTTAGTGATCTCTTTAAAGCTTATTTGGGGTATAATGGGAAAAGTTTCCTGTTTTTTACAGGCGGAAAGCATTAAAAAGAATCCGATGGCAATATAGAGAGTCAGCTTTTTCATGGGCAGGATAAAAATACTAAAAAGTAGCGGATTTAACGATTTTTCGATAAAATTATTGTATCTGTCTTTTTCAGGTGTAATGATTTGTTTATCAGATGATTAATTTGTTTTATCCTGCTGTTGTTTTCGGGTTTAGGCACCTAATCAAGTCTTTACGCATGTAGCGAATTATTTATACCAATCTGCGTACATCAGGTAATTGTTGGCGATTTTTTCAATGAGTTCGCGGGTTTGTTCGGGGGCCACGGATTTGATTTTTACAGCGGGGACACCTGCGTATAGGCTTCCAGGTTCAACGATTGTTTTTTCGGTAATGAGTGCACCGGCAGCGATGATAGAATTTTCTCCGATGACGGCATGATCCATGACAATGGCTCCCATGCCAATCAACACGTTTTTATGAATGGTACAGCCATGCACGATGGCTCTGTGTCCTATTGACACATTATCTCCAATTTCAGTAGCTGCTTTTTGGTAGGTACAATGCACAATAGCGGCATCCTGAATATTTACCTTGTTGCCAATGCGTATGGAGTTCACATCGCCACGAATGACGGCATTAAACCAAACACTGCAATCATCGCCCATCACCACATCGCCGGTGATGGTGGCATTTTCAGCGATAAAACAATTTTTGCCTGTAGCAGGAAATTTGTCTTTTACTTTTATCAGGGCCATGTTTAGTGTTTTATCTGGGGTTCAACATCTGTATTTTGCTGGTCAATGGCTGCGCTTTTATTCATGGAAAATTTGAGCAAGAAAAATGCGCCCAATGCGATTATCCCCCAGAAGCAGGCATCATTCCACTCTTTGAAAATGAATTTTCCGG
>CANKSK010000009.1 GCA_947485425.1 Bacteroidota bacterium
GCTCTTTTTCGCTTAGCTTTTCATTCATAGAAATGAAATTATTCCTTAGTTAAATGTCGGTGCGCATTTTCAACCATCACAATCCCCGCATCTACGATAACCCCTATGGCTATGGCAATTCCTGATATAGACATGATATTGGAGGAAACATTCAGCAGATGCATACAAATAAAAGCCATCAGAATCGCCACCGGCAGCATAATGATGACCACCATTGAGCTTCGCAGGTGCAGAAGAAATAATATGATGATCAAGGATACGATGGCGATTTCCTCAAATAAAGTCTTTTTTAAGGTTTCAATGGATGCAGATATCAAAGTGCTTCTATCATAGGCAACGTTAAATTCCACCCCAGGAGGCAATCCTTTCTGCACATCGGCTAATTTTTTTCGAATATTGTCAATCACTTTCTGAGCATTAGAGCCATATCGCATCACCACAATTCCACCAACGGCCTCACCTTGACCATTCTCATCCAATATGCCCAATCGAAGCTCGCCTCCCATCTGAACACTCGCCACATCTTTGATGCGTATCGGTATGGAATTATAGGAACCCACTGCAATATTTTCAATATCACTGATGTTCTTCACATATCCTAAACCCCGGACCACATAAGACATTCCACTCATTTCAAATAACCTTCCGCCCACATCACTGTTGTTATTTTTTATGGCACTGATAACATTCATCATGGGCACCTGATAATAATTCAATTTGTTGGGATCAATGGCCACCTGATACTGTTTCTGAAAGCCACCAAAGGAGGCAATTTCACTCACCCCATCCACATTTTGAAGGGCAAATTTGATATACCAATCCTGTAAGGCCCTCAGTTCGCCCAAATCGTAGCCTGGGGCACGAAGGGTATACCAAAAAATATGCCCTACTCCGGTTCCATCTGGTCCCAAGGATGGGTTTACCCCCTCCGGCAAAAAACGCTGAGCATAATTTAATCGCTCCAATACGCGGGTTCTAGCCCAGTAAATGTCAACATTATCCTCAAAAATGATAAAAATAAAACTCATCCCAAACATAGAGGAAGCACGTACCGTTTTTACCTTAGGCATTCCTTGCAGATTGGACACCAAAGGATAGGTTACCTGATCCTCCATGATTTGTGGACTTCTCCCCATCCATTCCGTAAATACGATCACCTGATTTTCAGATAAATCAGGTATGGCATCAATGGGTGTTTCCCGGAGTGCATACAAACCCCAACCAACAATGGCTATACAAGCGATAACCACAATCAATCGGTTGCGAAGAGACCAGGAAATTATTCTTTCAATCATTTTACTTTTTCAAGTTCCATACCGCATGAATCACAGGCGGCAGGCTTATCACTTTTTACGCTGGTATGCATCGGACAAGCATAATTTGAGGAGCCGGCAGTAGCTGTAGAATCTGTTTTCTCAGCAGAGCTTTCCGTTTGATTACCGCTACATGCGTATAACATACCTATTACAGAAGAAAATACCAGTATTTGTGCTATTTGTTTTTTCATAACATGATTTTTTAAATGGATAATGGGTTTCAAGCATGCGAATTTAAACTATTTCAGGAATAATTCACTAATTTTGTCTAAAATCTAACAAATATGATCCGCACCTAATTTTTGCCTACCTCTTTCGTTTATCCATGATATTCTCCTTCATATATACTTGACATACAAAATATTGCAAAGATAAATTTAGGTTTTAAACAGAACAAATTCAAAGAAATAACGCATACAAAGTTTCAAAAAACATGCTATTAAAAAAGTTTAAAGTAGGACTCTTTTTCATGATTTTTTGCTCCGCATGGGCGTGTTCAAAAAAAACAGATGTGATTCCCAATATGTTTGTGAATCAGTATGTATATGTCAATAACCCCACAAATTTCAAATTGAATGCCATCGGCGGATGGATTTATGTTACCGGTGGGGTTCGTGGCATTATTTTATACAGAAAATCTTCTGATGAATTTATTGCCTATGAAAGAAATTGCACTTGGCAGCCCAATGACGCATGTGCCACTTTATCTGTTGATTCAACAAATGTTAGCATTTCAGACCACTGCTGCAGTTCAAAATTTGTCATAATGGATGGTTCGATCCAACAGGGTCCGGCAACCATTCCTTTGCGCAGATATCAGGCGGCTTTTGATGGCAGCGTAATACATGTTTTCAATTAATTTTTTATCATAAAAAAAGGAGATGCAGTTTGACTACACCTCCTCTTTCCTGTAAACCTATTTGTATTAATACCTGTAGGTATCAGATTTAAATGGTCCTGAAACGGCAACACCAATATAATCAGCTTGGTGAGGAGCTAACACATCTAGTTCAACACCCACTTTAGCCAAATGCAACAAGGCCACTTTTTCATCCAAATGTTTAGGAAGTGTGTAGACGATGTTGGTATATTTTTCTGACTGAGTCCAAAGTTCAATTTGGGCTAGGGTTTGATTGGTAAAGGAGTTTGACATTACGAATGATGGGTGGCCGGTGGCACAGCCCAAATTCACCAAACGACCTTCTGCCAATACAATAATTTGTTTTCCATCTAGGGTATACATATCTACCTGAGGCTTGATGGTATCTTTGGTATGACCATAGTTGGCGTTTAACCAGGCCATATCAATTTCATTATCAAAATGTCCGATATTGCAAACAATGGCTTTATCTTTCATATTTTTAAAATGACGCTCCAAGATGATATCTACGTTGCCCGTAGCGGTAACCACTATATCAGCACGTTTTACGGCATCATCCATTTTGCGTACTTCAAAGCCCTCCATAGAAGCCTGCAAAGCACAAATCGGATCGATTTCAGTTACAATCACACGAACACCAGCGCTGCGAAGTGATTCCGCAGAACCCTTTCCAACATCACCAAAACCTGCTACCACAGCCACTTTACCGGCCATCATAATGTCTGTAGCACGTCTGATTGCATCTACAAGGGATTCACGGCAGCCATATTTGTTATCGAATTTGGATTTGGTTACCGAGTCATTGATATTGATGGCAGGCATTGGAAGCGTACCATTTTTTACGCGTTGATACAAGCGGTGAACACCTGTTGTCGTTTCTTCAGAAATACCTCTGATACCGGCAGCAAGCTCAGGAAATTTATCCAATACCATATTGGTTAAATCACCACCATCATCCAAAATCATATTCAATGGCTTTTTGTCTTCACCGAAGAACATGGTTTGCTCAATGCACCAATCGAATTCCTCTGCGTTCATGCCTTTCCATGCATATACAGAAACACCGGCAGCAGCAATCGCAGCAGCAGCATGATCCTGGGTAGAAAAAATATTGCAGGAAGACCAAGTTACCTCAGCACCTAATTCAACAAGGGTTTCAATGAGCACTGCCGTTTGAATGGTCATGTGCAGACAGCCAGCGATTCTGGCGCCTTTTAAGATTTTAGAAGGACCATATTCAGCCCTCAAAGCCATCAAACCGGGCATTTCTGCTTCGGCTAAATTGATTTCCTTTCTGCCCCACTCGGCAAGACTTAAATCTTTTACTTTAAATTTCACGAATTTTTCAACTGAAGTTGTAGACATATTGCTATTTTTGGTTTTTGTTATATTTTTCACAAAAATAAACTAAATCAAGCGAAATGCAAAATTTCAACTTATTTTGTTCTATAGATAACATATGCCACTGATTCTGAATAAAATGATTGAGAACGAGAGCCAATTACTCGTCTGGGAAACTACTGAAAATCAAGAAGATATCGAATTTCTAATCCAAAACCCCTTCTCGATAGCTGCAGCCTTAAAAAATATCCATAATCCCAAAAGAATTCGGGAAAAGCTGATTACTACCTTGCTGTTGCACAGGGCATTACAGACAAATAATCCCATTGAACTCGAATATGATGATTTTGGGAAGCCCTTTCTTAAATCTTTTCCAATAAAATTATCTGTTTCACACTCAGCAAATTATGTATGTATTTTGCTCAGCCCGGATAAAATACCCGGCATTGATATAGAAATCATTCGAACGCGCATTGAAAAGCTTGCCGAAAAATTTATAAGCCCCAAAGAATTCGGGGAGCTGGAACAAAGCCATCCCATTGAACACATGCATGTTATATGGGGTGCCAAGGAAACGATGTATAAGATATATGGAAAAAAAGGTGTGGATTTCAAAGAAAATATGAGCATTGAACCCTTTCAATATCTTGAAAAGGGACAAATCATAGGCCGAATACAGATGAAAAACTTCGGAAAAGAAATGGATATTCACTATGAAAAAATCTCAAACTGCATGCTAACGTGGGGCTTATTGGAGAATGATTAACAAATTGATTTAGATTATCTACATTTGCATTAGAAAATTTTAAATAATGAATTCAATATATTCAGGTCTTCTTGAAAAAAAGGCCCAAAACAAAAAGCAATTTGCCGTTTTAATAGACCCGGACAAAACGGGTGGCAATGAACTTATCGATTTGATAGATATTGCTGTAAAAGCCAAAACAGACTTTTTCTTTGTCGGTGGCAGCTTGCTCACCAACGACTCCTTAGACAATTGTGTACAAACCATCAAAAAAAACTCTTCTATTCCAGTGGTATTATTTCCCGGAAATACGATGCAAATAAATCAGCATGCGGATGCCATTTTATTTCTATCGCTCATTTCGGGAAGAAATCCCGAAATGCTCATTGGAAAGCATGTGATTGCTGCACCATTTCTAAAAAATAGTCCTTTGGAAATTGTCTCTACGGCGTATATGTTGATTGAAAGTGGCAAGCCGACAGCGGTAAGCTATATGAGCAATACAACACCTATTCCGCATGACAAAAACGATATTGCCATTTGCACGGCCATTGCTGGTGAAATGCTCGGTTTTAAACTGGTATTCATGGATGGTGGCAGCGGTGCCGAAAAACCCATCTGCGCCAAAATGATTTCTGAAGTCAGCAAAAACATCTCTGTTCCGCTCATCGTTGGCGGTGGCATCAAAACACCAGAAAAAGCACTTGAAAACTGTCAGGCAGGAGCAGATATTATTGTGGTAGGAAATTCAATAGAAGAAGACCGCAGCTTGCTAGAAAGAATATCCCATGCCATCCATTCTTTATAATATACGCTAAAGTATGCAAGTATATGTAAATGATGAAGTATTAGAAACAAAAGAAAAAACACATATCAGTGAATTGCTTGAATCCAAAGGCATTTCAAACCTGAATGGCATTGCTTTGGCGATTAATGATGTAGTGATATCAAAAGCATACTGGCATACAACATTACTCAAAGAACAGGATAGAATATTAATTATTCAAGCGAGCCAGGGCGGATAAAAAAAGAAAGAAAATCGATATTTATTAAAAGAAAATCATGAAAGAAAAAGAAAATAAAGTAGAAGCACATTCCATCAGCACAGATGCTTTTCCCAAATCAAAAAAGATTTATGTACAAGGAAAAATACATCCTGTACAGGTGGCTATGCGTGAAATAACCGTTGGAGGGAAGAATGATGAAACCTCCAGTATTGCGGTGTATGATACCAGTGGTCCTTATACAGATCCCAATGTTACCATAGATGTGAGAAAAGGTCTTCAACCTTTGCGTGAAGCTTGGATTACAAAAAGAGAAGATACACAACAGCTAAGTGCGTTGAGCAGTGAATTTGGAAGAAAAAAATTGGAAACCACATCGCCAAATCAAAATATATTTCAAAACAATCGCCTTCCCTATAAAGCCCTTGAAGGAAAAAATGTTTCGCAGATGCACTATGCAAGAAAGGGCATTATCACTGCGGAAATGGAGTATATCGCCATCAGGGAAAATCAAAAAATAGACACCTTAAAAAACTTACCACAAGCCCATGCCGGCGAAAGTTTTGGAGCCCTTACACCAAAAGATTATATCACCCCGGAATTTGTTAGAGATGAAGTTGCCTGTGGAAGAGCCATCATTCCTGCTAATATCAATCATCCGGAATGTGAGCCGATGATTATCGGAAGAAATTTTCTGGTAAAAATCAATGCCAATATCGGCAATTCTGCGGTTTCTTCTGGAATAGAAGAGGAAGTAGAAAAGGCCGTATGGGCTTGCCGTTGGGGAGCTGATACCATCATGGATTTATCCACAGGAAAAAACATCCATGAAACCAGAGAATGGATCATCCGAAATTCATCGGTACCTGTAGGCACGGTTCCCATCTATCAAGCCCTTGAAAAGGTAAACGGAAAAGCGGAAGATCTCACTTGGGAAATTTTCAGAGATACCCTTATTGAGCAAGCCGAACAAGGTGTTGATTACTTTACCATTCATGCAGGGGTGCGATTGAAATATATCCCCATGACTGCCAAAAGAGTAACCGGTATTGTATCCAGAGGCGGATCGATATTGGCGAAATGGTGCTTGTTTCACCACAAAGAAAATTTTCTATACACCCACTTCGAAGAAATTTGTGACATCATGAAGGCCTATGATGTTTCCTTCTCATTGGGTGACGGACTCAGACCGGGATCCATTGCGGATGCCAATGACGAGGCCCAGTTTGCAGAGCTTGAAACCTTAGGTGAGCTAACCAAGATTGCATGGAAACATGATATACAAACCATGATTGAAGGTCCTGGTCATGTGCCGATGCAATTGATAAAAATCAATATGGAAAAGCAATTGCAGGCATGTGATGAAGCTCCGTTTTATACCTTAGGACCACTCACCACAGATATAGCCCCTGGATATGACCATATCACATCGGCAATTGGTGCGGCGATGATTGGTTGGTTTGGCTGTGCCATGTTGTGTTATGTAACACCCAAAGAACACCTTGGACTGCCGAATAAAAAAGATGTAAAAGACGGCGTCATTGCATACAAAATTGCAGCACATGCGGCAGATTTAGCAAAAGGCCATCCTGGAGCGCAATTGCGCGATGATATGCTCAGCAAAGCCCGTTTTGAATTCAGATGGGAAGATCAATTCAACTTGTCTTTAGACCCCGATACAGCTAGAGAATTCCATGATGAAACCATGCCATCTGACAATGCAAAACTTGCTCATTTCTGTTCGATGTGCGGGCCCCATTTTTGCTCGATGAAAATTACTGAAGATGTCAGGGCATATGCCGCAAGCCAAAAAGTATCTGAAGAAGAGGCATTATTGCAGGGCATGGAGGAAAAAGCCAAAGAATTTTCCACCTTCCAAAACTCCTAAAAAACATCCTGACACCCTTCATCCCTTGAATCAAAAATAACAACATGGAACTTGTGGTATTTTCAGCAGCCGAAAAAAGGGATGATGAAATACAAGTCATTGTGCAAATGTTTGAGAATGGATTACAGGGGTTTCATCTCCGAAAGCCTTTATTGCCGGCAGAAGAAATAAAAAAAATAATCTTGCAAATTCCAGCACATTTCCATCCAAAAATCATGATTCATTCAGCTCATGAACTCATCGATACCTTTCAGCTGAAAGGCTTGCATTATCCGGAAAAAATGATGTCTGAAATAACAAAAACAGATTTCTCTGCCAAAGAAAACCAAACGCCTGTAATGAGAAGCCGTTCCTTTCATGCCTTAATTGATATTGAGAACAATACCTTCCCATTCGAATACGCATTTTTAAGCCCTATATACAATAGCATTTCAAAACCAAACCATCATTCAGCATTCAGTGAAGAAGATTTAAAAAACAAAATCCCACATCTCAAATGCAAAGCAAATCAAAGCATGAAATTATTTGCATTGGGAGGCATCAACAAAACGCATCTAGAAACGTTGCATACAATCGGGTTTTCCGGAATCGGTGTGATTGGAAGCATTTGGAATCAGCCCGATTTACAAACAAAGATAAAAGTATTTAAAGAATTACAAATAGAATGTAAAACCCTATCATGAAAAAACAAATCAATAAAAAGCAGCCCTTTGTATTAAGCATTGCAGGATTCGACCCTTGCGCTGGAGCAGGCATTCTGGCTGACATCAAAACCTTTGAACAAATTCAAGTTTATGGATTGGGGGTATGCAGTGGCATTACGTTTCAAAATGATAATGTTTTTAATGGTGTTAATTGGACACACTTAAATGATATCTGTTCGCAACTGCAATTGCTAATCAAAAGATATAAATTTGAGTATATAAAAATTGGGATCATAGAAGACCTTCAAGTTTTAAATCAATTGATTGACTTCTTGCTAAAAGAAATACCGCAGGTAAAGATTATCTGGGACCCTATTCTTTCTGCTTCTACAGGCTATCATTTTCTTGAAATGATGGATAGCAGTTTCATTTATTTTATTTGCCAAAAAATATTTTTAGTCACGCCTAACATTCCAGAAATTAAAAAAATGATGAATATGGAAAACCCTTTCGAAGCAGCTGAATCGCTATCAAAAGCGTGCGCGGTCTTATTAAAAGGTGGGCATAGTGATTCAGATATCTGTACAGACATCCTGTATATGAAAGGACAAACATATACCTATGAAAAAGAAAGATTAGAACAAGGCGAAAAACATGGATCCGGCTGTGTATTATCCGCAGCAATAGCCGCCTTTTTAACTTTAGGAAACACCTTAACGGAAAGCTGCCAAATGGCCAAAGCGTATATGCAAGACTATTTAGCAAGCTCCAATAATTTGCTAGGCCACCACAACGCCGTTGCTGTTCCCATCAAAGTATAATCCAATACATGATCTCACGTTTGCATATAATCGGTGCCGATACCTTAAGTATTTCTCAAGTAGAAATGGCTGAAATGACTTGTCGTGCCGGCGCTGATTGGATACAAGCGAGAATAAAAAACAAGTCCCTAAAACAGACCCGAGAGATTGCAGAGAAAATAAAATTAATTTGCGATCATTTTCAGGCCCGCCTGATTATCAATGACCATCCCGGCATTGCAAAAAAAATCAAAGCCCATGGTGTTCATCTAGGAAAAGAGGATATGTCGGTACCTGAAGCCAGAAAATTATTGGGAAAGAAATTCATCATTGGTGCCACAGCGAATACTGCTGAAGAGGCACAAAAACGTATGGAAGAAGGTGCTGACTACATTGGCTTAGGACCTTATAAATACACCCATACCAAAGAGAATCTCAGCCCGTTATTAGGCCTGCAGGGCATTGAAGACATTTGCACAAAATATGGAAAACAAATTCCAATCATCGCCATTGGGGGAATAGAAATAACGGATATTGAAGACATCCAAAAAGCTGGTGCCTATGGCCTTGCCATCTCCTCGGCTATCTCCTATGCTATTGACCCTATTGAAACTTGTCAGGCATTCATGAACAAAATAAATCAGTATACCTATGCTTAAAATTGCAGACAAAATTTTTCATTCCAGGCTATTTACCGGCACAGGAAAATTTGCCTCCATGGATTTGATGGAAAAGGCATTGTTGGAATCCGGGAGTGAGCTGATAACCGTGGCTCTGAAACGAATTCATCTAGATATGCAAACCGATGAAGTATTATCGCATTTAAAACATCCGCATATCCATTTATTGCCCAATACATCCGGGGTACGCACGGCAAAAGAAGCTGTTTTGGCCGCCCAACTTGCGCGGGAGGCCTTGGGAACCCATTGGCTGAAACTTGAGATTCATCCTGATCCCAAATACCTCTTGCCCGATCCGGTAGAAACCTTGTTGGCAGCAGAAATACTGGTAAAAGAAGGCTTCGTGGTATTGCCATATATCAATGCTGATCCTGTACTTTGTAAACGATTGGAAGATGTAGGGGTGGCAGCGGTTATGCCTTTAGGCTCACCGATAGGAAGCAATGCAGGTCTTCAAAATCTCAAAATGCTTGAAATTATCATTGAACAAAGCAATGTTCCCGTAGTAATTGATGCGGGAATAGGTGCGCCCTCACATGCGGCTTTGGCTCTTGAAATGGGTGCTGATGCGGTACTGGTAAATACAGCAATAGCATCATCCCAAAATCCTGTGCTAATGGCACTGGCTTTTAAAATGGCGGTTGAAGCCGGACGCCATGCCTTTGAAGCCATACCAGCACAAAAACAATACCATGCCATCGCAAGCAGTCCTTTCACCTCCTTCTTACAAGATTAACACATCCAAAGAAATGAGCTTTATAAACCTCTTTGAACAATTTTCATGGGATGAAATACAAAAAGATATTGCATCTAAAAAAAATACGGATGTAGAAAATGCGCTGCGAAAAAATGGAAAACGAAACCTAGAAGATTTCAAGGCCCTGCTTTCTCCCGCAGCATTACCCTATCTGGAGGAAATGGCAAAGCAAAGCCATCAGCTCACCATTTCGCGCTTTGGAAAAACAATACAGATGTATGCCCCGGTATACCTTTCCAATGAATGTCAAAATATTTGCACCTATTGCGGGTTTAGCTATACCAATAAAATCAAAAGAATTACCCTTTCAAAAGCGGATATTGAAAAAGAATATGCGGCGATAAAAGCCTTGGGATTTGAACATATCCTTCTGGTCACCGGTGAAGCAAATCAAATTGTAAATACCGAGTATTTTATCCAAGCCATTGAAATAGCAAAAAAATACTTTTCTTTTATCTCCATAGAGGTGCAACCATTGGAGCAAAATGAATATGAACAACTGATTGCTAACGGATTGCATGCCGTATTGGTATATCAAGAAACCTACCACCATGCATCCTATGCAGAATATCATCCCAAGGGAAGAAAGGCTAATTTCAACTACCGGCTGGAAACACCTGACAGACTTGGCAAAGCGGGTATTCACAAAATTGGATTGGGTTGTTTAATAGGCCTTGAAGATTGGCGTGTAGATTCTTTTTTCACGGCTTTGCATCTTCAATATCTGGAAAAAAAATACTGGAAAACCAAGTATGCCATTTCATTCCCACGGCTGCGTCCTGCATCAGGCGTGGCAGAACCCAAGGTGATAGTAAAAGATCGCGAACTCGTGCAGCTCATTTGTGCATGGAGAATTTTCAATACGGAAGTAGAATTATCGCTCTCCACGCGAGAAAATCAAAACCTCAGAGATCATTTGTTTAAACTGGGTATCACCACCACCAGTGCGGGATCAAAAACCAATCCGGGAGGCTATACAGATTTAGCAGAAAGCCTTGAGCAATTTGAAATTTCTGATGAAAGAACACCAAAAGAAATATCCAAGGTCATTGAACAGCTCGGTTATGAAGCGGTATGGAAAGACTGGGATGCATCCCTCAGCATTTAAGCAATAAGCCAAGTATTTTTTAGGCAGGTATTAGATTCACCTGTGTGCTTTCACTTTCTTCTTCAGTAAATTCAGCTTCAGGCAAAAGCATGTTTCTATTTGTGCTACGGACGATTAAAAGTGCAGAAACAAAAAATGGCAAGGAAGGAATGCGATAACGAACAAGGGCACCAAAATTGGATGTGGTAAGTCCTACCGAAAAAGAAAAGAAAACGGCAAACAAGAGCGAAAAAACCAACAATTGATTACTCCCAATAATTTGCGTTATTCGTCGGAAGGGCATTCGCAATAAAATCATCACGGTAAGATACAAAATATAGGCATTTTCCAAAGCAGAAACGAGCATCATCGGATTTCGTGCCTCCCAAAGAAAGGGGCGAAACAATCCGGAACTTACAGCAATGGGAAACTTTTTCAAAATACCGGTAGGGGTAGCTTCAAAATCTCCTATATCAAAACTATGACCACCATAATAATCCTTTTTCAAATCCTGCTGTGTGATTACCGCACGCTCCAACAAAGAATTGATTGAAAATTTTCCCAACTGACTACCCAGTGAACTCAAGATAAAATACCCGGAACCGATACTGATGGTAAACATCAAAGGAATGGTTAATCTTCTAAAAAATTTCGATTCAATTTTATTAGAAATATTTCCGGTGAGCCACACCAGAGAACCTGGAATCAAAGCATATAAAATATAGGGCTTTACAGAGATAATAACAAATGAGGCCAAGGCCGTTAAAATGATATGCCAAAAGATCTTTTCCCCTTTGACCATCCCAAAATAAAAACCATATACAAACCAACCAATTGCTGCCAAACTAATGGAATCCTTCAAAATTCCTGAACCCCAAAAAATAACAGAAGGCATAAATAGGATGCTTATGGCTAGCTCTTTTTTTAGTTTCGGAAAAGCATCGGTAAAGACCAGATATAACCTCCATATGCCGGTATAACAAATCACAGAAAGCAATACACTTGTTGCCAAATAACTACCAAAGGTAAACAAGGCCAAAGGAGAAATAAAACGGATCACAAAAAATGCCTGTGAATCTCGCCAATACTGAGGCCATAGGGTATCACTGTCAAATAAAAAATATCCTTGAATGGTATTTTCATGGCTCATGATATAAAAAAAATCAGCTGGACTTTTCAGAAATAAATTCCGCATGGGTATGGCTCCACTATAGTAATAAACTGTGGTATCGCCTCCATCATAATAAACTGTATAAACTAAACAAACCAAAATACCACCAATTATTTTGGCCATCAAACCATAA
>CANKSK010000010.1 GCA_947485425.1 Bacteroidota bacterium
AAAATTTAAGAAAGAAAAAAAATCATTATTTGCAAAGGCTGATAGCTTGAATACTTTGGCTAAATTAAAAAGAAATGAAGCACTTCAATATGCACCTGAAGAAAAGCTTGTAGCGGATGATTCTCAAGTCCAACAGAAAACCACTTTGCCCGTCGACTTAAAGGAGCCTAAGGATAGTGTATCAATGGCCTTTGTAAACAGTGAAAAAAAATCTCTTCAGCAAAATGCATTGGATTCTATTCCGGTTTTACATACACAAATTTCCAAAGAGATTGATGCTGCAAATCCCATCTTGGTAAATTACAAAAAATTACTCCAAGATTCTCTCGAATTCAGTCAAGAAAAGGATCGTATCTCCATCGCAATCGTAAAATCAAATGCTGATATCAAAGAAAATGAGGAAAAAATAAAGAACAAAGAATTGAATACAAAATTGATTGCTACCGAATTAAAAATTGGTAAAAATTATGTAGCTAGATTGCATCGTGAAGAAAAAATTCTAGATGAAAAACAAAAAGTAAACAACAAAAATGTCATCGCACTTCGTGCCAAATTGAAACAGGAGGGAATACCAAACAATCTTGCTCTTGCCATTCCTTTTGACACCAGCAAATCTTCCAATACCTTGATTGCTGCTGCGTCTTCTGTTGAAACGAATGAACATACTGATGGCAAGATGCCCGATGTATCTAAGTTGAAACAGGAGGGAATACCAAATAATCCTGCCCTTGCCATTCCTTTAGACACCAGCAAATCTTCCAATAACTTGATTGCTGCTGCTGCTTCGTCTCCTGTTGAAACGAATAAACAT
This sequence comes from Bacteroidota bacterium, assembly GCA_947485425.1. GTDB lineage: Bacteria > Bacteroidota > Bacteroidia > AKYH767-A > CANKSK01 > CANKSK01. The sequence goes on from CANKSK010000010.1 coordinate 812, forward strand.
GCCGATGGAAAGTTACCCGATGAAACCACTCAAAATAGCAAAGATTCAACAAGCACCAAAGAGATGCTTACTGGAAATCCGTTAGCATTCATCGAGACAAAGGAACATCCTATTCAAAATTCTATTCCTTCAATGCAGGTAGAAAAGATTTCAAATTCAAAACCTGAAATACGAAAAGTAGATTCCTCCAGTATAGATTTTATTTCACCGAAGACCCCTCAAGAAAATTCTTCTTCGGTAACAGCAAATACCACTCAAATTCCAACTGCAAATAAAGATTCCGTTTTAAATTCTGTTCATGAAGAGCCTGTCTTGCCTTCTATTTCAAACAAAAGCAATGTAAAAGCCGTGGATTCCTCTGCGCATGATGTGAACGAACCGCAGATGGCAGAAAATATCCATTCTACCGACAGCAGCCATCTTGAAAGGAACACAGTGCAGGTTTCGGATACACTTATATCAACTCCGAATGAAATTGCTGATAACAGCCCCGCTATTGAATCTCCAGAAAAATTAACAGAACAGATATCCTCTATTGTAGATGCTGTTGATGAAAAAAAATTAAGCAAATCGAAAACTGAATTTAAAAAATACATTGCTATTAAAAAGGATTTGATCAACTTAAAAGATAAGTTGATTAAGAAATCTGAAGTCATGACCAAATTGGATGCTGACATACAGAAAATCAAAATTAGCGAAGAAAATCATGAACGTTTAGCGGCCCAAAAAGATGTTTCTTTTGAGGTGCAGGAAAGAGAATTGAAGTTGGCTGTAAAAGATCAAAAAGCGCTAACGGATAAACAAAAAGATTTCCAAAAAGTTGCTGTACAAGTGGAGAAAATGGCCAAAATGGTCAATGCAAAATCCGATCAGATGGTCGCTGTTGTTAAAACAGTACAGCCCGAATTTCAAAACCCCAATGTACTGGCCGGAAAATTGGATACCATTTCTGCTGACACTGAATCACCAAAGGATGATTCCTCTGCCAATTTAAGTCAACAAGATTCTTTACAAGCAAATAGCATGCAAGCTAGGATAGGAGAGGGAAAGATGTCGCCTGCCGAAAGAATCCATCAATATGAAAAATTAAACAAAGAATTAGAAGATGGGCGTAAAATAGCAGCGAATTTGTTTGCTAAAAGTGTGAATGCGGAAGGTGAAGCAAAAAAATATGCCGATGCTGCAAAGGAAAATAAGCGGAAAAGCCTGTCTGCGAAAGGTGCATCCGAAAAAGACAAATGGCATACCAAACAAGTCGAAAATGAACGAAAAGCTTCAGAAAGAAGTCAATTGTCGGTTCAATATGAACAGCAGGCTCGCCAAATCGTGAATGATGCCAAAGCCAAGGAAATGCGATTGCTATCTTTGAAAAATGGCATATCCCAAGATACTTTGGTGCCTGAGCAAAAGCTGCCAATAGAAATGGCAAAGCAGGAAGTGGCTGATGGCGTTGAAAAGCCTATTGCCATTGCGTCTGTCAAACCCGTAAAATCGCCTGTAAAAATTGAGGATATTGCAAAAGCAGCCACTGTTTTTGTTCGTGCTGAAAAATCAGTATATACCGAAACGCACCCGATTCCAATAGATACCATTGTTACCACAGGTCTTATCTTTAAGGTGCAGATGGGTGCCTTCCGCAAGCCCATTCGTCAGGATTTGTTTAAGGGAATTCAACCCATTGTTGGAGAAAAATTGAGCAGTGGCATCATTCGTTACTCAGCAGGAATCTTTCGCGCCTTTGAATCCGCAAACCTCGCCAAGAAAGAAATTCGCAGCCTAGGCTTTCAGGATGCTTTTGTGGTAGCTTATCTCAATGGGAAAAGGATACCCATCTATGAGGCATATACCATCGTAAATAATCAAAAAAATCAAGAAAAGATTGCCTATGAGCAAGCTAAAAACAATGAATTACAAACCCTTGCTGCTGTTGATGTAAGACCTGAAAAATTTAAAAACCAAACCGATGAAAATAGGACCGAAATCGTTTCCTCAAATTCGTCAAATATTTCTAATCTTCCATCCCTTGCTTCCTTGGTACCACCCCAAAGTTTATATTATACCGTGCAGGTAGGGGTCTTTAGAAAACCTGAACCACCTCAGTACATGATGAAGATTCAGCCGGTTTATAAAGATGCCACCGGAAATGGCTTGTTTAGATATACCTCCGGAATATTTTCAACGCGCGTGTCTGCTGATTCAGCAAAAAATAAAATCATACCTGTGGTTCAGGATGCTTTTGTAATTGTTTTTAAAGATGGAAAAAAAATAAATTTGGATGAGGCTGCCTCCAAGGAAAATGCAAATTCAAATATCATAACCATTCGTCCGGTCATTGAAAAGGATATTCAAAATACCACTGCCACAACAAGAGCGAATGAGCCCATTAAAGACAATTTGCCCGTAGTTTCTTCCAACGAAAAACCCATTTTTAGGGTTCAGATTGGTGCCTATAGGAACGAAGTTCCTACAGATGTTTTGCTGGCTTTTCTCAAAATAAAAGATGCCGGAATTCAACACATCACGGGCAGCGATCGCATTACGCAATTTTTTCTCGGTGGCGATTTAAAATCCTATGAGGAAGCCAAATTGATGAAGAAAGCAGCATTGGATTCTGGAATTGCCGATGTGTTTATTGCGGCATTTTATCAAGGGAATAAAATCAGCGTTTCCAAGGCGCTGGAGCTCATCAACCAATAGTGGAAAATCTACTATTATTTCTTGCACATGCATGATTTATTCTTTAAAAATGCTTTGATTTTTGAATAAAATTAAGTACATTTACTGAAGTGCTTTTATGTTTTTTTAATTATTCACATGGAAACTTCACAAACTTTTCAAACCAACCCTTTAGGGCAGAATGCCGATATTTTTCACGAAAATCAATTGGTATTGTACAATGATAGTGTAAATACCTATAACTTTGTGCGAAGCGTTTTAATGAAAATATGTCAACACGAACCTGAACAAGCGGAACAATGCACCTTGATCGTGCACTTAAATGGCAAATGTTCGGTAAAAAAAGGTTCCTTGCGGCAATTAAGACCTTTCCTGCGCGGACTGCTCCGCAATGGTCTTCAAGTAGAAATTATATGATTGCAAAAAAAGTTTTCCCATTTGTCTTATGCGTTTGTCTGCTGGCTTGTTCTCGCGTTCCCCTGAGTGGGAGACGACAATTGAATATGCTTCCTGAAAATACGCTTATCGACATGAGCCTGAACAGTTATCGTCAGTTCTTAAGCAAAACCCCTCCCGTTGCAAATACAACCGCAGCAGACCAGATTCAAAGGGTTGGAAATAAAGTATCATCTGCAGTGGTGCAATATTTTAGCAAAATGGGAAACGCCAAAAGAATACATGACTATAAATGGGAATTTAATTTGGTAAACGACAAAACAATCAATGCTTGGTGCATGCCGGGAGGAAAGGTGGTGGTGTATTCCGGATTGCTTCCAGTTACCTCTGATGATGCGGGTTTGGCCTATGTGATGGGCCATGAAATTGCTCATGCGGTTGCTAGACATGGCAATGAAAGAATGAGCCAGATATTGCTTACGCAAATGGGGGGATTGGCACTGCAAATAGCACTTTCAGAAAAAAGCACTGAAACACAGGCCGCTTTGCTGACTGCTTATGGGGTTGGAACAACAGTAGGTGTTATTTTGCCTTTTTCCAGGATGCATGAAAGTGAAGCCGACCGATTGGGAATGGTATTTATGGCAATGGCCGGATATCAGCCCGCTAAAGCCATTGAAACCCTCGAAAGAATGCAGAAAGCCACAGGAAAATCAGGCGTCCCTGAGTTTTTAAGCACACACCCTAGCCATGCAAACAGAATAAACGAGGCCAAAGCTTTTCTGCCTCAGGCTGAAAAATACCTGAAATAAAACCAATTAAAAATACCCTTTACTTGACAATGGCAACCTCTGTGGCTGGCAGGATTTGGGCAAGATTTTTATGAATTTCCATAAAACTGTCCTTTACAAATCGTTCAGAAGATTCTTTCTGATTGCCAAAATTTTTCATCTTCTTTTCAAACGCTTCAAGTGGCTGAACAATTGTTTTTCCTTTTGCATCTATGGTACTGAGTAAAATATCAGTAAGGATAAAGGTACATCTGCCATCCATAAAAACAGAGGTTACAGTATAGGTTACCGTGTAAATAAAAGGAATTTTAATATCCCCCTTTTTGATAGATGCACTAAAGTTAAATGTTCCCTTGCTTTTTAAGGTGCCTGATTTTTCTTCTTTGTAATATTTGTTTTCTTTGAAATATTGCTCACTCCAACTTTTACTTTTTTTATATAATTCCCTGTTTGACACATCTTTTAAGATGATTTCCTTTTTGTAAGCATATTTTTGAGTTAACGTATCAAAAGGAATGATATCATGACCACTTGCCTTGGCATGAAATTTTGGCAATGCCAAAAGCATAATAAACCAAAGGACAAGGGAATATTGAAAGGATGTTTTCATGTTATTGATTTTGCGAAACCTTTTTACGATTTAAATGATCGTTTGTTGCATTTCTAATAATTGTTTTTCATAGAGGTCTTTATAAGTACCCTCTATTTTCATTAAACTTTCATGGTTTCCTTCCTCAACAATAAGGCCTTCGTCCAAAACAATGATGTGGTCTGCGTTTTTTACCGAAGAGGCTCTGTGACTGATGATAATGCTGCTGCGTCCTTTCATAATCTCTTCCATGTTTTTTAAGATGATCTCCTCAGTGTGCGTATCGACTGCTGAAAGACAATCATCCAAAATAAGAATCTTGGGATTTTTAATAATGGCCCTAGCAATGGAAAGCCTCTGTTTCTGACCTCCAGATAGGGTAATTCCTCTTTCTCCAATCAGCGTCTCAAAGGCTTTTGGAAAGGAAATGATATTTTCATATAAAGCCGCATTTTTTGCAGCATTTTCAGCCCTTTCTTTCAAATTCCCATCCTCTTCGGTAAGTCCAAAGACAATGTTGTTGAAGATGCTATCGGAAAATAAAAATACATCTTGAGGCACATAACCACATGCCTTTCGGAGGGATTCTAGATGCAGGTCTTTGATATTTCTTCCATCAACCAAAATTTCTCCTGCTGTAGCATCATAAAGCCTCACCAGAAGCTGCGCAATGGTCGATTTCCCTGAACCCGTTTTCCCTAAGATAGCGAGAGATTTGCCTTGCTCTATCCGAAATGAAAGGCCCTTCAGAATCTGTACTTTGGAATGGGGATAGGAAAAATATACTTCCTTGAATTCTATATTTCCTTGAATATCACATGGAACGGATGTTGGACTGCTTATTTCTGGCTTGAGTTGTAAAAACTCATTCAGCCTTTGTTGCGATGCTGAAGCCCTTTGAATGATGGATGTTACCCAGCCAATGCTGGCAAATGGCCAGGTAAGCATATTGATATAAATGATAAATTCGGCAATATTCCCTGCCGTCATGCGTCCTGCAATAACTTCCTTTCCCCCGATATAGATGGTTAGAATGGTGCTTAGACCAATCAAGGTAAGAATCGCCGGTGAAAAAACGGAGTTCACTTTTGCCAACTGCATGGATTTATGCAGATAGGCATCCGCCTCTTTGTTGAAATCTTCCCGAAATTGCTCTTCTCTTGAAAAGGATTTCAGAATGCGAATTCCTGAAAAGGTTTCCTGCACATAGGTAGAGAGTGATGATAAGGATTCCTGAACCCTTTCACTTCTTTTATTGATCAAACCATTTACATAATAGATAGCCACTGACATCAATGGCAATGGAAGAAGCACCAAAAGGGTCATGCGGGCATTTACAAATAACATGGCCCCGATAATCATCACAAACATGGCGAAGAGGTTGATCGTGTACATGATGGCAGGCCCAACATACATGCGCACCCTGTTCACATCCTCACTGATTCGGTTCATCAAATCTCCAGTGTTGTTTTTTCGATAAAAAGACAAACTCAACCTTTGGTACTGGGCAAAAATTTCATTTTTCAAGTCAAATTCAATATGCCTAGACATCACAATGATGGTTTGTCGCATAAAAAACATAAAAACCCCTCTTAAAATGGCCATTCCCAAAACCACCAGGCCAAAAATCAGCAATGATCGCGTCATTTGGGTATGTAGCAAGTTCTCAAGTGAAGGATCCGAATGGGCATCTTTGTATTTTACAAGGGCCTCTTGAACCATATCAAGGGCATTTCTTACTATTCTTGCCGGATAAATGGCGAAAATATTCGAAATTACCACGAATACGGTGCCAAAAAACAGTAGTTTTTTGTATTTAAAAAGGTATTTGTTGAGGTAGGCTAGTGCCTTCATGATTTTGGGCTTTAATAGGGTCAAATTTTGCTGCTAAGAAAATAAGGTTTACATTTGCACGGCCGCAGCAGAAATTATAGGCTTCTTGCGTTTTTATATATATTTCTGTGGTGACAAAAGTATGAAAAACTTAAATTCTTTGATGTATGTTGGAAATTACAGATGCAAAACAAGAGGCGCTAAAGAATGAATCAAAAGGCATTTTTAGCTCCTTATCTGAAAATAATCATGAACAGGTTTTATTTTGTCATGATCCTGAAACTGGCTTAAAAGCCATTATAGCTATCCACAATACGGTATTGGGTCCAGCATTAGGGGGCACAAGGATGTGGAATTATAAATCAGAGGAAGAGGCTTTGCGCGATGTATTGCGTCTTTCAAGAGGAATGTCTTATAAAGCGTCTATCAGTGGACTCAATTTGGGTGGCGGAAAAGCCGTTATTATTGGTGATTCCAAAAAAGATAAAACCGAAGCCATGTTCCGGAAATTCGGGCGTTTTATTAAAAACTTGAACGGCAAATACATAACAGCCGAAGATGTAGGTACTACCACTCGCGATATGACTTATGTCCGCATGGAAACCACTCATGTTACCGGACTACCCCAATCTATGGGTGGAGGAGGAGATCCTTCTCCTGTTACTGCCTATGGTGTATTTTTAGGCATGAAAGCCAGCGTAAAAGAGCGATTTGGAAGTGATTCCTTGAGCGGAAAACGAATCTTGGTACAAGGAGTAGGTAATGTGGGAGAAGCATTGGTAAAATTGCTTAAAAACGAAAATGCAAAGGTTTTTATCAGCGATATCAATGAAACACAGATTATGAAGGTTTCTGATGAATTTGGTGCCGAGGTCGTGAATCTGAATGAAATTTACGATTTTGATATGGATATTTATGCCCCCTGTGCTTTGGGTGCAACACTAAACTCTGATACCATTCCCCGTTTAAAATGTGCAATTGTCGCAGGTTCAGCAAATAATCAGCTTGAAGATGAAAATATACATGGCCAAATGATTATGGATAGAGGGATTTTATATGCGCCTGATTTCCTTATCAATGCAGGGGGCTTGATTAATGCCTATTCTGAATACCAGGGATATAATCATGCCAGAGCGATGCAGGATACTGAAAAAATATATCAATATACCATTGATATATTTAAAAAATCAGCTCGTGAAGGGGTTACCACAGCATCAGCCGCGAAAAAAATTGCAGAACAACGCATCAGCACCATCGCAAATGTAAAATCGACCTTCTAGGTTAAAATTTATAGCATACTTTCTTTCGTCAAATTCATACATTACTTATTTACCGGTCACTTAGACCCTAACGTTCTTCAATTACGATGCTCAGCAGAAGGCATTTGCGCATAAAAGTCATGCAGGCTTTATATGCATTTTTTCAATCCGAAATAAATGACCTTGAAAGGGGGGAGAAAGAACTATTTATAAGTCTTCGCAAGATTTATGAATTGTATATTTATCTCTTGATGCTCATTTTGGAAATTTCCGATATGGACCGTAACAATGCTGAAGAGGCATTGGCTAGACAACAACCCGGTAGATTCGGACTGGAGAAAAAACGTATTTTTGAAAATTCTTTTGGTCCCATCCTGCAAAATAATTACGAATTTAAAAAAGCCATTGCCGATTATAAATTAAGCTGGCAAAAGGAACAGGAAGTAGTGCGAAATATTTATCTGCAAATTAAAAAAACAGATGCTTATCTAAATTACACCTCTTCATCTGAAAATTCCATTCAGGAAGATGCAACGTTTTTCTCTCAAGCCTTTCAAGATATTGCTTCTAAATCTGAATTTCTTGAAAATCAGCTCGAAGAACAAAGCATTCATTGGGGGGAAAATTTTCAATTTGCTTGTAAAATGGTCCTTCGAACCATCCAAGATATTTCTGATAAATCAGAAGGTTTTCAATTGCTTAAATTGTTTAAAGATCCTGAAGATGATAGTGAGTTTGCCAAAATTTTATTTCGTAAAATGGTAAACAACGATAAGGAATATACCGCGATGATTGTCGAAAAAACACTTAACTGGGAGGTCGATCGCATTGCCTTAATGGACGTGATTCTCATTAAAATGTGCATCTGTGAAATTACCAATTTTTCTCAAATTCCCATCAAGGTTTCTATCAATGAATATATTGAAATTTCAAAGGAATATAGCTCTCCCAAAAGCAAACAATTTATCAATGGAATTGCCGATAAAATTGTGAAAGAAATGAAAGAACAAGGCATCATTAAGAAAACGGGTAGAGGGCTTCTGGAATAAATTATAATTCAATTGGAATCCTTCATTTTTTTTGTATATTGATTCAATATCTAGATTTATAAAATCCAACACATGAAAATCGGTATCGTATGTTATCCTACCTACGGAGGTAGCGGAGTGGTGGCTACCGAGCTTGGAAAGTCGCTTGCTCTGAATGGTCATGAAGTACACTTTATTTCATATAGCCTGCCTGTTCGTCTTGATTTTTTTTCTGATAAATTATTCTTTCACGAAGTCAGTGTTTTTGATTATCCTTTGTTTGATCATGCCCCTTATGAAACGGCTTTGACAAGTAAATTGGTGGATGTAATGCGACATGAACAGCTGGATTTGGTGCATGTACACTATGCCATTCCCCATGCTTCAGTGGCCTTTATGGCAAGGGAAATTGTGAAGTCTTCAGGCGTTTATATTCCCTTTATTACCACCTTACATGGTACAGACATTACCCTAGTAGGAAAAAATCACAGCTATGAACCCGTAGTTACCTTTGCCATCAACGAGTCTGATGGCGTTACGGCCGTTTCTGCGGATTTGAAAAAAAACACCTTCGATCATTTTGATGTGCATAACGAAATTGAAGTGATTCCCAATTTTGTCGATTTAAATCGGTTTTCAAGAAAAGCGAAAGAACACTTCAGAAATGCCATTGCGCCAGCGGGCGAAAAATTAATTGTGCATACTTCCAATTTCAGAAAAGTAAAACGCATTGATCATGTGGTTCAGGTGTTTAATGAAATTCGAAAAACAATACCTTCCAAACTACTCCTCATCGGGGATGGTCCGGAAAGAACCCATATCGAAGAAATTTCTAGGTCGCTAGAAGCATGCAATGATATTCGATTCTTGGGAAAACAAGATTCGATAGAAGAAATATTGTCTGTAGCCGATTTGTTTATCCTTCCCTCTGCATCAGAGTCTTTCGGACTTTCAGCGCTTGAAGCCATGGCATGTGAAGTACCTGTTATCTCTTCTGATGCTGGTGGTATTCCGGAATTAAATATTCACGGCATTACCGGATTTTTAAGCAAAGTAGGCGATATTGCAGATATGGCTAAAAATGCGGTATATATTTTAGAAAATGAAGAAAGGCACCTTCAATTTCGACAAAATGCTTTGAACCAAGCACGGAAATTTGATCTCAACCAAGTTGTTAAATTGTATGAAGAATATTACTTGAAAATCATTGCCAAAAGCAAAAAAAACAAATAATTTTCTTGCCTTTTTTAAAAAGAATACCCAAAAAAAAGGCCATAAACGCTTACGAAAACATGAAGGAAACAAGTAAACTGAATGATTTGAAAATGAAGAAAAATATTTTTTTTCTCCTCTTCCTTGGGATGGGGCTATTGGCTTGTCATACCAAAGAAACCAAAGAAAATACGGATCCAAATGCCCTTTCATCTTCTTTGGTAAATATACCGGCAACCGCTTCGGGAGATACTACTCAAAAAAAGATGCCCAAAATAATTTTTGATGCGGATACTTTTCATTTCGGCAAAATAAACCAAGGCGATCAGGTGACCCATGAATTTGGATTTAGCAACAAAGGCAATGCTCCTTTATTGATATCTGCTGCTGAGGCTTCTTGTGGTTGTACCGTCGCTGAATATCCTGAAAAACCAATTGCACCAGGAGGTGCAGGGCGTATCAAAGTGATCTTTAATAGTACCGGAAAATCGGGAATTCAACATAAAACCGTAACCATCATTTCCAATACCATGCCGGCTTCTAAAATTCTTTCTTTTACCGGTGAAGTAGTCAAAAAATAAATACCTTTGCAACGCAAATTCAATTAATCAATCAAATTTTATACCTATGAATAATTTACTTACCCTTTTAATGGCTCCAGGTGGCGGTGCTACTAGCCAGCTGATGATGATCATGATGATAATCATCGTGTTTTACTTTTTCATGATCAGACCTCAGTCAAAAAAGGCAAAAACAGAAAAACTTTTTAAAGAGAATTTAAAAAAGGGTGATAAAGTGGTAACCAATGGTGGCATACATGGTCGCATTGCTGAAATAAATGATACCACATTGGTACTAGAAGTAGAAGGTGGCAATCGTTTGAAAGTAGAAAGATGGGCCATTTCAATGGAAGCTAGCGCCTTATTGCAGAAAGAACAATAAAATATTCACATGCTTAACAAACAATGGTTTGTTTTTGCTATTTCGTTTTTGGTTGCCCTATTGTTTTGGGTGCTCATTTCGCTTACAAAATATTATAATGGGAATATAGAGGCTGAGATTTCTTATCTAAATCTTCCGCCCGTTAGAGGTTTGTCTGCCAACTTGCCTCATAAGCTTCAAATTGAATTAAATACAAAAGGGTTTGATTTGCTTTTGTATTCATCGGGTTTGAGATCACTGAAAATCAATGTCGATGCCAATGAGTATCTTTCTGGATTATCTGTAGCAGATCGGAAAAAGGGGATTTTGACCAGTGAATATCTTAAACTTTCGCTCAGCGGTCAACTGAGCCCTGAAACAAAAATTTCAAAAATCTCTCC